>JBBCIP010000171.1:0-6872 GCA_037189785.1 Alphaproteobacteria bacterium | reverse complement strand
CGGAGGCGCCGACAACCAGGGCCGTAAGAGATAAGGCGGGGGTACGCATGACTGATGCAACAAACATTATGAAAGAGGGGTATGTCGTGCGGCAGTCTAGTGAGCTATGGGATGACAGGCAAGCCTGCATCTTGACGATTTTTGTCTGTCATCCTCAGTAATCCTTAAGTGTGGGGAATATTTACGGGAATGATTTCCTCACAATCGCTTACATCATGAAAGATCAAGCCCGTAATATTGTTTGGCTTGGGCTTTGGTGATGAACCCGTTTTTAACATCTTGGCGGATTTTTTCAGGGGGGCGTTGTTTCGGATCGCCATAACCGCCGCCGGTGCCTGTGGTCAGTCGCACCACTTCGTCTTTGGCAATCCGCAAGCTCGTGACCATGGTGTGTTTTTCCACGCTGCCATCCTTGCGGATGACGGTCGCGCCATTGTTGGAACCTTCAAGACCACCGTTTATCCCCCATGGCTTGGAGTCGTAGCGTGTCGTGGAATAGGTGAAATATGCTTCGTCCCCAGTGATCCGGTAATCGAGGACGACGCCTTTCCCGCCGCGATACTCGCCTTCACCGCCGTCGGCGTTGTGAAAGGCATATTGATCGATTTCAAAGCCATAGCGACTTTCGGCCAGCTCGACTGGCACATTAAATGTCTCGCCATTGCCACAACAGAATTGGCCATTGTCGCCATCTGTATTTTGTGACGCGCCCCAGCCGCCGACCAATGGTTCGCCCATGACAAAAAACTCGTTGGTTTCCGGATGGACCCCGGCCAAGAAGGTGGAGCCGACACTACGCATGTGCCCGACCGGCAGTTTGTCGGGAATAATCGGCATTAACGCTTTCCACATCACTTCGATGGCGGCAATCAAGGGTTCATAATAAATCGAGACAGGCGCGGGTTTTTCTGCCGACAGGATGGTGCCGGGCGGACAAATGACTTCAAGCGCCCGGAAACACCCGCCATTAGCGGGAATTTCCGTGTTCGTCACGGCCTTGAAAGCACAGCGAGCGCCGGTCACCAGTCCTGTATAACTGCAATTGATCGGGCCCTTTGTTTGTGGGCTGGTGCCGCTGAAATCGGCGATCATCTTGTTTTCTGTAATGGTGACTTTGACTTTGACCACGAATGGACCGTTACCAAGACCGTCGTCTTCCACCACATCTTCGGCTTCAAACACGCCATGCGGTAATTTGGCTAATTCGGCATGGGTCATGCGCTCGCCGTAATCAAGCAATTCGTCCATTGCCTGCAAAACATTGTCGCAACCGTATTTTTCCACCAATTCCAAGATGCGTTTGGCGCCGACTTTGGCAGCGGCCACACCGGCATGGAGATCGCCTAAGGTGCTGTCGGGCAAGCGCACATTATCACGGATGATGGATATCAAGGCTTGATTGAGCTTGCCTTCGTCATACAATCGTAGGAAGCAAAAATGTAATCCTTCTTGGAAAATATCTGTGGATTCGGTCGAGACGCTACCAGGGCGGGCGCCGCCCACTTCGGTCCAGTGAGCTTTGTTGACGGTCCAGGCGATTAATTGACCTTTGTAGAATACGGGATAAAGAATCACCACGTCGGATAGATGAGTGCCGCCACCTTCATAAGGCGTGTTGGTGATGAACACATCGCCATCCTTGATGTCATCACGCTTATAGCGCACCAACAGACTTTGCACGGCAGTATCCAGTGTCGCCAGGAAAGCGGTCACGCCATTGCCTTGCGCCAACAGATTACCGGTGGCGTCTGTGGCGCCGACAGCGAAATCTGTGGTTTCATAAATAATCGGGCTCATGCTGGTGCGAATCATGGCATTGAACATTTCCTCGCCCAAAGCGACGAGAGAGTCTTTGATGATCTCGGTTGTGAACAGATCCATGACTTGCCTCATGACTTTTGCTTTAAATGGACGTGATAGTTACCATAGTCGTCGATTGTGACGGTGTGCCCGGGAGAGACAACAAGGGTTACCGACGGTTCTTGAATGATCGTCGGGCCGGTGATCGACATCCCCGGTTCAAGTTTGAGACCATCGTAAATGATGGCATCGTGTCGACCGTGCTCATCAAAATCAACGGGCCTTGTGTGCAACACAGCATCCGTCAGCAACCGTCCTGTGGCGCTGCGCTTTTGCAAATCAGGTTTTGGAACCTCGACTTTGGCCACAAGATGAAAGTTGACGATTTGGAGCGGATTATCGAGCCGATAGGTAAAGCGTTTTTCATGACTTTCATGAAATCGCTCGGTGGCGGTCGGCAAATCCGCTGTCCCATCGGTCAAGAATGGAAACGGGATGTTTACCGTATGTTCCTGACCCTGATAGCGCATATCGGCATAGTATTCAAAAATGATAGGTTGCTGCGATAACTCAACGCCGTCTTTTTCGTAATCCAATCGCGCGCGCTGTTCGATGGCTTGGAACCCGTGTTGCACGGCGCCAGCCATATCCGCTTGAACATTGATAAGGCTGGTTTGTAAGTAATCGCGCCGCAAATCGGTCAGCAACATGCCCCACGCGGAGAACACAGCGGAATTCACGGGGACAATGACTTTCGGCACTTTGAGTTCTTCGGCCAGGGCGACAGCATGCATCGGGCCGCCGCCACCGAAGGCGATCAGTGTGAACTCGCGCGGATCATAGCCTTTGTTGGTGGACACCAAACGCAAAGCGTTGGTCATATTGGCGTTGGCAATGCGAATGATACCGCGAGCAAGATCGTTTTCAGTCAGACCGAGTCTTTGACATAAGGGAGCGAAAGCCTGACTTAATGCCTTCATATCCGGTTCGCGTTCGCCGCCGACAAAGGACTTTCGGTCGATCCGGCCCAGGACCAGATTGGCATCGGTGGTTGTCGGCTTGGTGCCGCCTTTGCCATAGGATGCAGGCCCCGGCATGGCACCTGCGGACTGGGGACCGACATGAAGTTTGTTACCGTCATCGATCCAGGCAATCGATCCGCCGCCATTGCCGATTTCAACAATTTCTGAAACCGGCGTTTGGATTGGATAGCCCGGGTTCTTTCCCGTTTTTTCGATATGATATTCGGTGCTGACCTTGACGTCCCCATTTTCGATCAGGGTGCATTTGGCCGTGGTGCCGCCGATGTCGAGCACGATCAGATTTTTCTCGCCGATAATTTGACCAAGGTGGGCCGCCGCATAAATACCGCTGGCGGGCCCAGATTCGACCATTGTAATCGGATTGTTTTTAGCCGCTTCCACCGTGGCGATACCGCCATTGGATTGCATCATGTATGGTTTGGCGGTGAAACCACCCGCTTTTAATTTGGCTTCGAGGGATTCGATATACTTCTTGGCGATCGGATGCACATAGGCGGATAGAACCGTGGTGTTCGTTCGTTCATATTCGCGCCATTCGCGGCTGATTTCATGGGATGCCAGGACGGATACCTCCGGCCATAGCTCCTTAATTCTAGAAACTGTTTTTTGTTCGTTTTCAGGATTGCGATAAGCGTGTAGGAAACAAACCGCAATGGCTTCCACGCCTTCACTTTTGAAATAGCTGAGGAGGTCAGGCAACGGGCTCAAATCGACGACTTGTTTGGTGTGCCCTTGATAGGTTGCCCGTTCCGCCAATTCGGCGCGGAGATAGCGTTCTACGAAAGGTTTGGGCTTGCGGAAATTAAAATTGAAAAGATCGGGGCGGTTGCCCCGGGCAATTTCCAGAACGTCGCGGAAGCCTTTTGTGGTGATCAGCGCGGTTTTCACACCTTTGCGTTCTGTCAAGGCGTTGATGACGACGGTGGAGCCGTGAGCAAAAAAGTCTAATTCGCCCGGGCTTAGGCCGACTTTTTCCATACTGTTCATAACCCCCTGTTCAAAATTCGGGGGGGTTGTGTCCGCTTTCGCCGTATTTACATTGGTACAGGTGCCGGTGGCGGAATCGTAAGTGTAATAGACTAGATCCGTAAAGGTACCGCCAACGTCACTCGCCGCACGCATAGCCATATAGTGATCTCCGCAATTTAGGCATAAAATTAAGCATTTATCGTATCGCAAAATTCCCGCCGAAACCGTAACCTTTGAAAGCTTAGCAGATTTCAGCGGGAATAGCGTATAGTCTTAGAAGTTATATTTTGCTTCTACGTGCCAGGTGCGAGGCAACCCGGCATGCGCAAAACCGCCAGCGACAAATTCCGAATTGTACTTTTCATCGGTCAGGTTTTTAACCGTACCGATTAAAGACCATCGGCCATCATTATCTTCAATGCCAAAGCGAACGTTGACAAGATCGATGGTTGAGCGTGCGGTTGAGTTTTCAGGGTCCCAATACTGTTTGCCGCGGCGTTCATAGTCGACCCTGGCCAAAAGTCCGAGTTCGGTGGTAACCGGTACGCGATACTGCGCGCCGAGGTTTAGAGTATACGCAGGTACATACGGTGATTTGTTGCCAACGGCTGCCGGATTAATGGCATAGGCTTTGACTTTGCTGTCTGTGACGCCGACCGAGCCGAACACATCAAATCCATCGGCGAGATTCGCGACAGCTTCGATTTCGCCGCCGATCAACTCAACTTCATCAATGTTGACGAGAATTTGTGCGCCGACAGCACCGACAAATACAAAGTAATGTTGGCCGGTGACTTTGGTATGGAATAAGGCCGCGTTTACACGAACACGGCGGTCAAGCCATTCAGTTTTGATGCCGCCTTCCCAGGTTGTCGTGCCTTCGTCACCGGCAAGATTGGTCACGCCCAAAAGACCGGCGCCAGCTGCGAGACCAGCGACACCGTTTTGATTAAACTGGCCACTGCGAAACCCTTTCCCCCATGATCCGTATACGCTCACGTCGTCGGTTGCTTTATAACGAAGCGAGAACTTGGGTTGCCATTTATCAAAGCTTACATGATTGATGGCGCCCGGGGTTCCGACTCCGGGAATACCGCTGATCTGTAACGGTGACACAAGCTGTTCGCGTTTGTCTTTATCATAGCGGATGGCGGCCGACGCTTCGAGTTGATCGGTGATATCATAGCTGATGTTACCGAACATAGCCCAAGCTTTGTTGTTATTATCATCAGCCAGGAAGGTTGCCGTGGGATTAATCGGGTCTAACAAGGATGGCGCCCGTTCGATGCGAGTAATACCAAGCCCCAGATCGTTTCCGGTGGTCGAGGAAATAAAACGATCGGTTTTCAGGTAGTAAGCACCAATCATCCAGCGAAAGCGTTGATCCGCATGGGACGCGATGCGGAATTCTTGGCTCCAGGCTTTGACATCGATAAATTGGGTTTGCGTGCCATCCAGCCCGAAGCCGGAGAAAGCAGCAGCAGTATAAGGAAATTGGTCGCCTTCACTATATTCTGTCAATTTTGTGTAGGACGAAATGGAGGTAAAGGTTGCGAATCCGGCGTCGTAATCAAGCTTGACCGAAAATTCATCGATATCACGTTCATTATAGCCGACGTTATTGGCGGTGAAGGTGCGGGTGACAAGATCAGCGTCTTGACGGCTGAAATCGAATGGATTGCTCATGTCGATTGCGCCGTTGGGCAGAAGGTTGACGGGCTGGAAGGTGTAATTCAGGGCGCCGCCTTCAGCGCGCGAAATGTTGGCGCGCAGATCGACCGTGAAGTTTTCGGTCACATTCCATTTGATTAGACCGCGAACGCTTACATCTTCGAACGGATCAACCTTTTTCCCGGTTGTCGTGTTGTTGAAATATCCATCGCGGGTATAATAGCGGGCACTGGCGCGGAACAACAGCTTGTCTTCGACAATTGGGCCGCTGATGGACCCCTGAACTTGCCACTCATCGCCTTTGCCGAGGCCGGCTTTGATATTGCCTTCAAGCTCATTGGTCGGCTGCTTGGTGGTGATCAATATTGCCCCACCCGTTGCATTCCGACCATACAGTGCGCCTTGCGGGCCGCGTAGAACTTCGATTTGTTGAACGTCGAACAGTTCTTGATTGAACTGGTTAGGGTTTACCTGCAAAACGCCATCAACGACGATGGCCACGGGCGTTTCGCCGTTACGCACTTGGGTCACGCCGCGCACGGTTATAAAGGTATTGCCGACGTTTTGAGATTCGGTCATGGTGATATTGGGCGTCAACGCAATGAAGTCGCCCATTTGGTTGATGCGAGCGTCCTCGATCATTTTCGCCGTAAATGCGGTTTCACTGAGTGGAATGTCTTGAAGGTTTTCCGCCCGCATACGTGCCGTGACGACGATTTCTTCGATCGAAAAGCCTACACTTGGGCTGGTTTGTTGGGCGATTGCCGTAAAGTTAAAAAATAGAGATGTTAAGGCCGTGGCGCTTGTGAACGCCATTAATCTGTTTAATTGCATGCTTCCCTCCACTGGATATGCTTAGCCTCGCCATTCCTGACGAGACCGCTATGGTCATGGAGTACGCAAAGCAATTCAACGTGGGTGACGGCTAAGATTAATAATCGTGCTGGGTAGTACTAAACACGCAACGGGCTATCCAATAAGGTAGGGGGTTGTAATTTTATTTCAAAAGTTATGAACCTGTAGCCATTTTTTTGGGGACCACCAGCTTCATGACCGAGATTTGAACGGCTTCATTGCGTTGATTCCGGGTTTCACTCCGTATTGTCACCATGCCGCGATCTGGCTTGGATTTGGAGGGGATGATTTCCAGAATTTCCGAAACGACGGTTAATACGTCGCCGGGTCGTGTCGGGCGTGGCCAGGTGATTTCACCTCCGGCCCCAATGATGCCGCCGGCAATTGGCGCGCCCCCGTCGACCAAAAGCCGCATGGTCATGGCCGCCGTATGCCATCCACTGGCCGCAAGTCCACCAAACATGGTCTGTTTCGCGGCCGCATCATCGAGATGAAAGGGCTGTGGATCGAAGTCCTGGGCAAAGCGTTTGATGG
>JBBCIP010000170.1:0-6322 GCA_037189785.1 Alphaproteobacteria bacterium | reverse complement strand
ATAACAGACTGGGCCAGCATCTTGGGGCGTTTGTCGCCCGCGACAAGGTGCATGTCGTCGCCATGACCGGCTCATATTTCCGGGGCGACGCCGAAGCCGTTCTAGCCCCGCAGGACGAAGCCAAATTCGATAGCGTCACCTACACCTATTACGAGCAGCTCAACGGCTACGAATATCTGAAACAGCTCGACATCGGCTATTTCTTCTATTCCGGCGCTTATGCCGACGACATTCTTGCGGTGCTGGACCCGACAGAAAAAGCCATCGTCCACATCCCTAATGTCAATTCGCGTGAAAGCACGAAAGACAAGATCAAGGAAGTCGAGCACATCATCAGTGCGCTCGGCGAATGGCAAGGCAGCGACCCTGCCACCGGGTTCCAACTTGTTAAGACGGACGAGGGCCGCATCCTTCGCATCGCAGATCTGGTGGACGACGACCCGGCCAAGCGGGACCGGGTTTCCGCCGCGCTGAAAGACCCAGCCCAGAAAAACAACCGCGACCATGTGGACATCATCATCGCCCTCGGCATGGCGAAGGAAGGTTTTGACTGGATTTGGTGCGAACATGCGCTGACGGTCGGCTATCGCTCTAGCCTCACCGAGATCGTGCAGATCATCGGTCGCGCCACCCGCGACGCACCGGGCAAGACGCGCGCCCGCTTCACCAATCTGATCGCTGAACCCGACGCCGCTGAAAGCGCCGTGACCGAGGCCGTCAACGACACCTTGAAAGCCATCGCCGCCAGCCTGCTTATGGAGCAGGTGCTTGCGCCACGCTTTGAGTTCAAGCCCAAAAACCCGACCAATGAGGCGACACCCGGCTTCGACTATGGCGAAGGCGGCTTTGATCCCGACAAATGCAATGTCGGCTTCCACGAGGATCGCGGCGTTTTCCAGATCGAAATCAAAGGACTTACAGAGCCGAAAAGCGAAGAAGCCACCCGTATCTGCCAGCAAGATTTGAACGAGGTGATCGCGGCCTTCGTGCAGGACAAGACCGCGATTGAGCGCGGACTGTTTGATACCGATTTAGTGCCGGAGGAGCTGACACAGCTTCGCATGGGCAAGATCATCAAGGACAAATACCCGGAGTTAGATGAGGAAGATCGGGAGGCAGTGCGACAGCACGCTGTCGCGGCCCTGAACCTGACGCAGAAGGCGAAGGAAGTCGCTCTGGGCGACGGCGAGCAAGGTCCGAACACCGCCTTCATCCAAGGCGTCCGCAAGTTTGCGATGGACGTGCGCGAACTGGACATCGACCTGATCGACCGGATCAATCCGTTCGGCGAAGCCTATGCCATCCTCGCCAGAACCATGACCGAGGAGAGCTTGAAGCAGGTCGCCGCCGTGATCTCTGGCAAGCGGGTCACTTTCACCATTGAGGAAGCGCGCGACTTGGCGAAGCGGGCGCTCAAATTCAAGCAGGAGCGCGGTCGCCTCCCCTCGATCACAGCGTCAGACGCATGGGAAAAGCGTATGGCTGAAGGCGTCGCCTTCCTCGCCCGTAAAGCGGCCGAGGAGACGCCATGACTGAACTTTCCGACCGCGAATTGCTGGACGCCCTTGGCGTCGAGATAAAGGATGACAAGCCCGCCGCGCGCACTCCGCGCGAGGAGCGCGTTATCGCTGGTTTTGAGGAAATCCAGCGTTTCGTAGCTGATCACGGACGCTCGCCCCAGCATGGCGAAGATGGGGATATTTTCGAGAGGCTTTATGCCGTACGGCTAGACCGTCTGGGCGCGCAGACAGATTATCGCGCCCTGTTGGAGCCTTTGGATAGTCAGGGGCTATTGACCGGCGAACTGGCTTCCCCTGATACCGACGACGATATCAGCGACGATGAGTTGCTGGCGCAGCTTGGCATGGACGCCGCAGCCACCAACGACATCACCGAGCTACGGCACGTCCGCTCCACCGCCGAAAAGCGCGCAGCCGAGGAGATCGCTAACCGGGAACGGTGCGAGGATTTCGACCGTTTCAAGCCCCTGTTCGCACAGGTTCAACGCGATCTTGATACCGGCGCGAGAATCTCGCGGCAGATCAGAAAAGACGCCGGTTTCCTGAAAGCCGACATCAAGCCGGGCGAATTCTTTATCGTCAGTGGCCAGATTGCCTACGTCGCCGAGGTCGGGGAAACCTTCAAGGCTCCAAACGGCGAATCCGACGCCCGCTTGCGGGTCATCTATTCCAACGGAACCGAGAGCGATCTTTTGCTGCGCTCGCTTCAGCGCGCGCTCTACAAAGATGAAACTAGCCGTCGATTGTCAGAGCCGAGCGCCGGGCCGCTGTTTGCCGATCAGACAAATGACGGCGACTTAGCCAGCGGCACTATCTATGTGTTGCGAAGCAAATCGGATCACCCGCTTGTCAAGGAAAACCGCGACCTCGTTCACAAGATCGGCGTGACAGGCGGAGACGTTGCCCGCCGGATCGCCAACGCGAAACACGACGCCACCTACCTTTTGGCCGATGTCGAAACCGTCGCCACATACACGCTCTACAACATCAACCGCACCAAGCTAGAAAAGCTGATCCACCGCGTATTTGGCCCAGCCCAGCTAACCATAGAGATCATGGATCGCTTCGGAACCCCGGTCATCCCGCAAGAATGGTTCCTTGTTCCGGTTTTCGTGATCGACGAGGCTGTTGATCGGATCAAAGACGGAACGATTACCGGATATGTCTATGATCCGAAGACTGCGAGCCTGATAGAGCGCGATGGTAAAAGCGAATTGAGGGACTTGGCATGACTTTTTTTGCTATAAGAGGAAGTAGACAGCTAACGTCCGAGGAGTTCTTGGCCCATCTAGCCCTCGCGATCCGGCTAGAAAATGTCGGCGTTTTGCTTGGTGCTGGTGCTTCTAAAGGCGTCGATGGCATGGTGATGACCGATGTCTGGGCGCTTCTAGAGAATGAATATCCCGATCAGGTTCAATTCCTTCGAGACAATAATTTTCTAGCGGATGGTGAACAGGGCAATGTCGAATTGCTGCTCGACAAGCTGGAAATCGCTTGTCTGGATGGTGAACGGGTTGGCGCTGATCTTACCGGCCTCAAAGCAGCGCGCCACACTTTGCGAAAGGCTGTTCTGCGAGCGGCTATTCTTGACGAAAGGCTATGGTCGGAGCCGGATCAGGCGATTTTGAATTCCAAGCTATCCAGCCACATAAGGCTTGTGTCGCGCCTTGCCGGAAATCGTCAGCCGGGACAGGCCGCGCCGTGGGCTTTTACGACCAACTATGATCTTGCGCTGGAATGGTCAGCGGAGGCGCTTGGCCTTCATTGTGTCAACGGGTTCTCGGGAACACATGACCGCGCATTTCGTCCAAGCAGCTTTGATCTTGGCCTTCGTAACGTGCAGGCGCGTGGCGAAGCGCGTTTCGGCACATACAATCTCTATCTTGGAAAGCTACACGGCTCGATTTCATGGACGGCGAGCAAGTCGGGCAACGTGTGCGAATTGCCCAGCGCCAGTGTGAAGCCATTAGTGGATCAGTTCATCGCATCTGATGAACCCGATGACTGGCCGGGTTTCATGATCTTTCCCAGTGCATCGAAATTCGTTCAGACAACCGCATTTGTATATGGAGAGGTTGTCCGCCGCTTCACAGAATTTCTCTCGCGCCCGAACGCATGCCTCATCGTCAATGGTTACGGTTTCACTGACGACCACATCAACCGTTTAATTGTCTCGGCGCTACAGAATCCAACGCTTCAACTCATCATCTATCTTCCCGAAATCGATAGGCTCGGCATCTATGGTTCGCTTGCCGCGACCGGCGACGCAATAAAACCTAACGAGCAGCTCAAGCGTCTGCTTTTAGCCCAGCTTCCGCAGGTGACAGTGCGTGGTTTTGGGGCTGGCGGATTTTTCGACGCATTGGCGAATGACCTTCCAGAACCTGCAATGCTTGATGAAGTATCAGAGCGCGCGCGCCAGCTTGAATCACTAATCAAGCAAGCCACTAATGTTCAGGTATCAAAGAAGACTATCGATCTGGAAAGGCAGGACACGGTTGCTGACACCGCCGAGACAGCGACCGAGACTGACAGAAATTTCGAGGATTTGTTTTGATAAGTTCTCGTCGCCCCATAGGCTACGTGGTTGAAATCGACGGGCCACAGCTGCTAGTTAATTTGCTAGAAGATTCCCGTGGGCACGTTGCTGGACACCGAGACGGTTTATCGACCGTGGAACAACCGGGCGATTTAGTAGGTATAGACGCTGGCGCTGAAACCATCATTCTTCGCATCATGAGCGTTGCCTTCGCGGAGCCGCGTGAGGTCCATGCCGGGCGCGGACGATCCGCCACTTCCCCGCAAGAGCCGCTACGCCAGCTTCGCGGTCGAGTTGTTGGATTTCTAGTTAAACGCGAGAGCAAATTAACTTTTTCTCCCCAAGAATGGCGGCTCCCTGTTCTTGGGGCGAGCGTATACCCGCTATCCGACATCGAAACCGTGGCGACAATAGGCGCGAGCGGTGTTGCGGCCGAACAAATCAGGCTAGGCGCAGATTCAAGGAATCTTGCGGTAGAAGTCTGCGCGAACATCGACCAAGTGCTGGGTCGCCACATGGCGATTCTTGGTTCGACGGGACAGGGTAAAACGCATTTTGTTGCTGCCGTGCTGCAACAGCTTGTGCGCTTGCCAAAATCTCGGATCGTTGTTTTTGACGTGAACGGCGAGTATTCGTCCGCCTTCGCCAATCTAGGGCAGCGCGTGAAGGTCACGCAGCTTGGCGGCCCCAACGGCGCTCTTCGGATTCCATACTATGCTCTTGGTCGGCATGGCCTGTCTCGGTTGCTGATACCAAGCGAGAAAGCACAGATGCCAACATTGCGATTTGCGATTGAAAATCTTCGCTTCGTTGAAGCTGACGCGCTCGGTGCAAGAATTGCGGGTAATCAGGCCAATGTGCTTTTTGATGATTGTCACACGGGCAGCCCCGTCCAAGCCAATCAGGCAATTGCAGCGATTAGAAGCAGAACCGCGCCCACCGCTAACGTATGGCCACACATGCGCGCGTTATCTTGCCTTGCGACAGAATGGTATGTGCTTTCGCCGGGACGAAACGGCATAGAACGAAACGCCTTCCAGTATGGTCACATCCAGTCAATGATTAACCGCATACGCGGCTTGATCGAAGATCCTCAATTTACTTCTGTTGTCGAAATTGCAGGTGGGCCAGGACTAGTAAGCCCGTTGAGTATGGATGCCGAATGTGCTGCCCTTGTTCATGAAGTTTTTGGACCGCCTACGTTCGGTCAAAATGACTGGTCAGTTCACATCGTTGACCTCAGTCGCCTGACACAAGACCTAATGCCCTTTGTCTTGGGATCGCTTCTTGAAATGTTCGCTGCCGAGATATTCAAGCGCGGCCCCGGAAATACCCATCCCACCATGCTCGCATTAGAAGAGGCTCACCACTATCTGCGCCAGCTACCCGGCGAGTCCGATGGTGGTCAGCAGGCGCTGGCCTACGAACGACTGGCTAAAGAAGGGCGTAAGTTCGGTTTGTCCCTACTAATCAGCACCCAGCGCCCATCCGAAGTTTCGCCAACAGTCCTATCGCAATGCGGCACATGGGCCGTATTCCGCCTGAATAACGAAGCCGATCAGCGGGCGGTCGCATCAGCAGCCGAAACGGCAGGCGTCAATGTGTCCCGTCAGCTTGCCGGGCTTGGTCGTGGGGAGGCCATTATTTTTGGCGCGGCGCTACCAGTGCCAACGCGCCTTTCGGTTAGTCGGCCAAATCCCGAGCCAGATTCTAAAGACCCGCCGTTCCTTCAAGAATGGTCATAGGGTTACAGCGTCAATCGCGCTGAATAACCTTCATCTTCCGTGATGCGTTGGCTTCCAACAGCTTCGTCCGAGCTGCCTCATAGAATTTGGACGGAATGAAACCATAGACGTATTTGTCGCCACGCCCCGGCACTGGACGCAGATCAAAGCCCGGCCAGTCGGATTGATTGACTTCATCGAGGACAATCCACGAGCGCGCATCGTCTAGTCCAAGATGCTGTTTGACCTTGGGCAACATTTCTAGCGCGATAGTGTCGGCATGGGGCTGGATATGCGTGACGGCGGCGACCGGCACGCGAACTGCGTCGCCCTTCGAACCCAATGACGGCCACGTGGTGGCGGAGCCATGGAGTTTAAACACTCATAAATGAGCAGATCGCTCATATTTGCTTATATATAAGCGATCATTTAACTTTGCTTTGCTCACATATATATGTTATTATCCGTGTAGATCGGACATACAAATATGAGCATGAATCAAGCCGGACTTGCACGAAGGAACCTTGAAAAGCGTCTCG
>JBBCIP010000169.1:0-3599 GCA_037189785.1 Alphaproteobacteria bacterium | reverse complement strand
CCGTCAAACCCAATAGAACACGCAACAAAAGCTTAAAAAACATCAGGATAATGACGCCATCCTTGGAGCGAATACCGGCTTCAGCCAATTGTTGCGAGAATTTTTTGCCCTGTTCTTCGCGAACCACATTGAAATGGTTTAGAACCTCCCGCATGAAGCCGACGCTTTTCTTGCGTGCCAACGGTGCTCTTTTACGAGGGGCAATGTAGCCAGCTTTTAAGGCGTCACGGCGTGTTTTAAGGGCGCTCAGCCGACCTTTCATCGGGTCATGTGCTAAGGTAACATTCCAGACAGCGAGCACCATTAGAAATGCGGCAACCCCAGTCATGACTGTTATAACATCTTCTGGTTTTAAGCCGAACGGCAGCAAATTTTCCATAGTCATCAAATCTCAAATGAGATCATTTTCTTGATCATCAACATACCGATACCCATCCAGATTAAAGCACCAAAAGCTGCCATCTGGCCGCGGGGGTCAGTATATAAGACAGACGCATATTCCGGATTGAGCAACATTATTAAGCCAAACATGATGAACGGCAGGGCGCCAATGATCATTGCACTGGCACGGCCTTCTGATGACATGGCTTTAATTTTCAACTTCATCTGTAACCGTGCGCGTAAAATTCCTGAAAGGTTGCTGAGCGTTTCAGCGAGGTTACCCCCGGTTTCTTGCTGCACCGATAGGCTGATGACGAAGAATTTAAATTCTGCAACGGGCAAGCGATCTGTTCCGGCCCATAGGGCATCGGTCAGAGTTTTTCCTAATCTGATATCATCGGAGATTTTTTGAAACTCGCGACCGATTGGATCTTCCATCTCTCGAGCGACCGCGTTGATTGATTCTGTAACGGGAAGGCCCGATTTCAAACCACGTACAATAAGATCAATGGCTTCAGGAAAGGTCTTGAGAAATTTCTCACGCCGTTTGTTGATCAAGTAACTGACCGACATGTGGGGCAGGCCGATCCCCAGGAAGAGACCACCAAAAATGCAGGCCACGATGGGAAAGCCGCTTAGAATTAATAAAACGACTATTGACGCCAAGGCGACGACGCCATTGATAATGGCATAATTTCCGAGGGAGATACTTTTGCCGGTTTGATTGAGGCGTTGACGTAACTCTGCCGGTCGTGGCAAGACACGCTTGATTAAATCATCAAAGCTGCTTTCTTTCGCATTGAGAAGCAGACGACGTGCAGCGTCAGATGCCTTGTGACGTTGATTGGGTTTATAGCGATCTCTCATGCGTCCTAAGCGCTGGGTCAGAACTTTATTGCTTGGACTAATGACCCCGATCAAAAAAGCAACAGAGGCGAAAATCACGAGGACCGCACCAAAGATACCAAACATAATAATGTTGGGATTTATATCGTCCATATCGTCCTCACATCGCTTCCATAAGTGCTCGGTGCAGACCAAAATATTCTGCCTTGGTTGTGAAATGCGGCCGTACACCGGTGGATTTGAATGATCCAATCAATTTTCCACTTTCGTCTTCTCCTTCGAATTCATAAAGGAAAAGGTCTTGGGTGGTGATGACGTCGCCTTCCATGCCGACAACTTCAGTTATGGCTTGAATACGGCGGACACCATCACGCATACGAGAAACCTGGATGATCAGATCAACGGCTGATGCAATCTGTGTACGCACGGCTTTCTGCGGCAAATTGGTTGAACCCATACTGACCATGTTCTCAAGGCGGGTTAAGGCCTCGCGTGGTCTATTGGCATGGAGGGTACACATGGAGCCATCATGGCCGGTGTTCATGGCTTGCAACACGTCCAGAGCTTCGCCGCCACGGACCTCGCCTAGAATAATACGATCTGGGCGCATACGCAGTGAGTTCTTGACCAAGTCCCGCATTGTAATTTCGCCTTGCCCTTCCAAATTTGCGGGGCGTGTTTCAAGACGTACAACGTGTGGCTGCTGGAGTTGCAATTCGGCGGCGTCCTCGATGGTGACAACACGTTCGCCAGGGTCGATCAGCCGCGAAAGTGCATTCAACATCGTTGTTTTACCGGAGCCTGTACCACCCGATATGACGATATTCAATCGGGCGGCCCCGGCGATCTTTAAAACCGTACACATCTGTGGTGATAGATTTTGGGTGTCAACCATGCGGTCCAAGGTAATTTTCTTTTTTGAGAATTTACGAATGGAGATGGAAGCGCCATCGATCGCCAAAGGCGGAATAATGATATTAACACGGCTACCGTCTTTAAGGCGTGCATCGCATAACGGTGTAGATTCATCCACACGTCGACCAATTGCGGACACGATCCGCGTACAAATATTCATCAAGTGCGAATTGTCGCGAAATTTAACATCGGATAAGACGAGTTTTCCGCCTTTCTCGATGTAAACTTGGTGAGGACCATTAACCAAAATATCGGTGATGGTTTCGTCTTGAAGCACTGGCTCAAGGGGGCCTAGCCCGAGCATATCATTCAAGAGCATCGTGACCAATTCACGCTGTTCTTTCAAGTTGAGATTCAATTTCTCTTGAACCATCAACTCGCCGACAATATCACTTATTTGTTCGGCAAGTTCTCCGCGCTCCATCTCGGCGGCGGCCTGCGCGTCGATGTGTTCCATAAGCAGCGGTTGGATAACATTTTTGGCAGCTTCAATGGTATCTTTACTGGATACCATTTTAGAGTTTTTATTTTTACTGCGTCCGTCGTCTTCGCTGGATCCAGTCAAGATCTCGTTTAAAAGAACAGTTACAAGATCGCGACGATCAAGCTCATTTAACGTTATGCCGATTTGCGTCGCTTGCTCGCGCACCAGCTGATCAAGTTCCGAGGAGAGGTCGCTCGCACTTTTTGTTCGTGCGGCAGGAGTTGAAAAGCGTTGTTTGACGATCGGTTCAATAATTTCGAAAACCCGGTCGACTGTTATATTAGATGGTGTTGACGGGTTTTGTTCAACACTACGTGTCGCGACCGGTGGTGATGACGGAGGGGGTACGATAGGCTGTGGCGCAGTTTGTGCGCTTCGGCCAAAACCTTGGCCTCCCTTGCGGCGGGGATCCGTTGTTTGCGTAGGAGGTTGGCGACGACCAAACACGAGACTTCCCTATTTCTTACGAACAACCATACGTTTCCAGAACGATGCGTCGGTAGATTTCTCTGCGCTTCCGACAATAGCTTCGCTTAAGGCATGCAGGGATTGCACAAGCTTGCTGCTTGGAATTGCTTCGGGCAGAGGCTTGCCGCGCTTCGCTGCCATGATTACGGATTTCATGTCGTTTGGAATAATCCAATCAATTTTGCGTTCAACAGATGACTCAAAGTCTTTCTGTTCGACTTCGACAAAACCATTACTACCCAAACGATTAGCCACAACACGCAATGAAGCATGCGGCGCCATTTCTTTAATAAAGCCAAGTAGACGTATAGTATCGCGCGTGGCTGCCAATGTCATATCGGTCACCAACACAATATCTGAAGATTCGCTGAGGATAAACGGATGCTGTGCTGCCATGTGGCGTGGTAAATCAACCATAGAAACCTGATAGGTCCGTTTTACTTCACCGATAAGATGACTAAGAGACGCTGGATCAGGGTGGGTTGCGTCAGATAGCCCGGCCTCT
>JBBCIP010000168.1:0-4814 GCA_037189785.1 Alphaproteobacteria bacterium | reverse complement strand
TCCGTAAAGATTACTTGTTCGGGCAACTCTCCTGTTTGAAGAGCTGCAGCCCCCTGCGTGATTGCCATGTCCACCGTGTATTCTTTCACTTCTGTTGTTATTGGACGACCATGGACTCTGATGTTTTAAGCATCTTATCGCCGTCCAGCGCCGCGATTAGAAACTATCAAAGATTGTGCCGCCCTACCTGTGTCAAATCTGTGACAGGTCCGTGGCAATCGCAAGACAAAATTAACTATGATTCGAAAGATTTAGCGAAAAAGTTACGACCCTCGGCATTTAATGCGAGTTTTCAGGAAAAATTAGTAAATTATTAATATATAATCTGAATCAAAATCACGGTGCGAGCGGAAGACGGACTGTCATTTTCAATCCACCCTCGGTTCGGTTGCGTGCCACAATTGACCCGCCCAGAGCGTCAACATTGCGGTGTACGATCCACAATCCGATCCCGAGATGGTTGGGGTCAGTGGCCTTCGCGGACTCACTCCGGGTTGTAAAATAGCGGTCGAAAATTTTGGTCAAACTGGTCTCGGACACGCCCGGTCCGTCGTCGATGACACTCAATACGGCGGATGTCTTGTCGGCGGTTAAGGTCAATTTGATTTGACCGCCCGACGGGGTGAAGCTGAGCGCATTATCCATCAAATTTTCGGTGATGGCTTCCAAAAGGTCGAGACTGCCCAACACATCGACATTCGGTTGGGTGTTGCAGATCACGGTGACCCGACGCGCTTGTGCCAGGGTCGCGTAGTCCCGACCCAGGCGCGCAATCAAGCTCGATAAATCGATGCGCTCCTGCGGGGGATGCATCAAATCGGCCATCAGTTCATCAACCCGCCAGGCGCTGGCGATCAAGGCATCCAATTTCTCAAGCGATAGCTCGATCATTTCGACGGCGCGGACCAGCCGTGGTTCCTCGGCGCGACGTTTGATCGGTTCAACGGCTTGTCGAATGACGGCGACGGGCGTTTTGAAGGCATGGGCATTTTCGGTCGAGATCTCTTGCAGCATGCGCGCAGACGTATCAAGCGTCGTAACCAGACGATCAAGTTCTTGGGCCACTTCGACCACTTCATCGGGCCCCCCGATGTCCGAGAAGCGATGGCGTTCGGCGCCTTGAGCGCGAATTTGCCGGGCCCGTTGCGACAACAGTTTAAGGCCGCGCCATATACTGCCCATAACGGTGACTGTGACCAAGAACAACGCCAGGTAAATTGCCGCCCCCAGGCGCACTTCCGGCGTTTCCCAGTATGCGCGGCCGATGGAGCTGTCTTGGAAGGCGGCGGTGGAGAACGCGGTCACCATGGTCCAACAGCCGCTCGGCGTCAGCAGCGGTGTGACACCGATCACAACGTCCTCGCGCCCTGGTCCTAAGGGCTGGCGCGATGTATGAGGCGATCCGGTGCGGCAGGCATTATCAAGACGCTCGAAAATACCGAGGCTTTGCATCTCTTGCCGTTCGCGGGCTAATTCTTCAACGCTACGGGTCGGGGCCGAGGCAACGTAAAAGAAACTGTCGCCGCTGACGTCCGCCGGCTTGAACAACAGGCGGAGAGTCGTATCCGGGGCGCTCAACACCTGCATTTGATCAGCGATGGCTGGCAAGGCTACGGCACCGCTGGTTTCTAACCGGTGCCGCAACACGTCCATCACCAAACGACCGCGTTCATAGACGCTGTCAATCAGCAAGCGCCGCTTGTCATCATCGGCTGTTTCGAAAACGCGATATAAAATGATTGGAACGGCTAAGAAAATGAGCATGAGAAAGGCCAAGCGCGTGGCCAAAGATATTTGGCCCCACCGTTCGCCGCCGCTCCGCTCCTTTGGTGCGGTGCCGTTTTCTTCAGTCTCCTGGGCCACGCCGCCACCGATAGCCAAAGCCCGGATAATTTTCGATCTCTTCGAACTCTTCGTCGACGGCTCTGAACTTTTGCCGGATGCGTTTGATGATGGCGCGTACGGTATTGCGCAGGCCTTCGCTGCCGTCACCAGCCAGGAAACCTTTGCCATGGACCGAGTCATAGACCTCGCGATAGGTCACGTTATGGCCGCGGTTTTCCAAAAGCATCACGACAATGTCGAATTCACGCACCGTGAGCTCGACGGTTTTTCCTTTCCAGACCGCGCGTTTGCTGTCGGCCCAAATGGTTAAGTCGCCGACCACTTGTTCATTCGGTGTCCGGGACGCGGCCAGATCTTCGGATGTCTTGGCTTTGATCCCGGTTTCAATCAGTGCGATCCGTTTCAACAGGATCAGAAAACTGCGTGATTTTTCGACAAAATCGACGGCCCCCCCTTCGAGCGCGGCCTCCTCATAGATTTCGTCGCTCAAGACGGTCAGAAAAATAACCGGCACACGGCTGCCGGTCGCCCGCAAGCGGTGCAACACTTCAAGCCCATCGATGCCGGGCATTTTCCAATCGAGCAAGACGACGCCGATGTCCGCGCGTTCGCCCAAGTAGTTCAAGGCTTCAAACCCATTATCGAAATCTTGGACCGGATAGCCTTCATCTTCGAGGTTGAGGCGCAGGGATTCGCGGAACAACGGATCGTCATCGACAATCACAATCGGAATACGGTCGGTCGCCCGGCGGCCCCATTTAGACCCGTCTGATTTAACGCGGCGCTCAATTGTTGGGTTGTATTCGAGTGCTGATGCGGCTTCGGCATCGTTTGTCGCGCTCTGTAGGTTCACGGATGACACCAGTGCGGCTTTCACTGCTGATGGGTGTAGCGGTCTCGTTCCCGCTTCCGCTTGTGGCATTGATTTCATGTCTGACAGTCCCGTTTTTGGTTGCGCCATCGGTCCTGGCCGCCTCGGTCGTGACGATCTCCTCATCCGTCACGGTATAAGACAATACGCTAAAAGCGAGCGTCTTAAGATCCGGATAAAAACGGACGACGAGCCGGCAGCTTCCTGCCCAATATTCCCATTCTTTACCTGGCGGCACTTCGGATTGCTTATCGGCAGGGCCGAACATTTTTTCGACGCCGATAAAATCAAGTCCGATCAAAGTTGCTAAATCTGGCTTTTGTTGGGCTGCAGCAAGGGCTGCGGCTTCAGCTTCGGCTTCTCGTTGTTTAACGCTTTCAAGTGTCGGTCGGATCCGTGGTCGTGGGTCAGGTACCGCGGCCTCAGTGATGGGAGCGTATCGGGTCGGCAAATCCTGCTCCAGCGACAAAGCTGGGACAGGCGGCAAAACAGGATCTTCGACCTTCTTTAGCTGCGTGCACGCCGCCAAAGAAAGCGTAATCCCTACCGAAACACCTTTCACGCCGCGCATAGGCCAAATGTTCATTGGGCACCTTAAGGCCAACCCATCTCCCGAGGATACCCGGGGATATTCCTTGAAAGTTGTACCTGTCCTTTAAGAAAATGCCAAGTCGGGACAATAGCTAACCCCCATAAATTAGTGGTTAAGTTTCTATTAACGGCTTGATACTGTCGCGCTTGGGTTCCCTTAACGACAAGATCCACGCGATGTCCGTTCCTGAACTTTCAACCGTCGAGACGCCAGCCCCTGATCAGACGCCAGGCCATCATCAGACGCCGGCCCCTGATCCTATGACGCGCTGGGGGGTGGTGACGGTTTTGGTGCTGATCGGGACCGTCGCGGCGGCACAGATGTATAAGCTTGCTCCGTCATTACCATTATTGCGCCAGGATCTTGGTATCAGCTTGGTGGCGGGCGGGTGGTTGTTTTCGTTGAGTAATTTGTTGGCGGCGGTGATTGGGGTCGCGACCGGGCTATTGGCTGATCGGCTGGGGCATCGCCGGGTATTGATCGGTGGTCTCGTGGCTTTTGTGGTGGCCAATATGGTGGCTGCCTGGACCGATAGTATCGGCGTGTTGTTCGCCTGCCGGATCCTTGAAGGGTATGGCTTTTTATCGGTGGTGATTGCGGTCGCATCGCTGATTGTCCAGGAAACGGCGCCGGAAGATCGGGCCGCAGCTTTGGCGTTTTGGGGGACGTATAATCCGTTGGGTGGGACGATCATTCTGTTGGCGGCCCCGCTTATTTTGAATACGGCGGGTTGGCGCTGGTTGTGGCTGGTGTTGGCGGCGGTCACCGTGGCGGCGCTGGTCGTCTTTCTGTCGATCAAGCCGCGCGCCGCGGCAACCAAGCCATTGATCCCCCAGAATACTTTATCTTTGCGCCGAAGCCTGAGCTATGCCGTCGCGAATCCAGGGGCCTGGTGCACGGGGTTGGCGTTTGGGCTTTATGCCATGCAGTTTATGGTGGTCATGAGTTGGCTGCCGACGGCATTGGTCGAGCAACACGGTCTTACGGTGCGGACGGCCAGTGTGATGACGGCGGTGGTGTTGTCGGTCAACATTCTTGGTAGTTTGGCGGCCGGCCGGCTCCTGAAACGGCGTATCCGCCACGGCCTTCTGATTGCGGCAACGGCGGCGGTCATGGCCGTGATGGCGGTTATGATATTCTCGGAATTACCAAATCTTCTTAGGTATTTAGCCTGTATCGGCTTATCCTTGGTGGGCGGTATTTTGCCGGGTACGGTGTTTGCTGCGGCGCCGGTGATCGCTCCATCGCCGCTACAAATCGGTGCCGTCAACGGTATGAATGTACAGGGCTCCAATGCCGGTATATTGATCGGGCCACCGTTAGCGGCGTGGATCGTGGCTCATAGTGGTCAATGGAACAGTTTGCTCGGACTGTTTTTGGTCGCCAGCACTCTGGTCTTCGGCCTGGGGGTGTGGCTGGCGCGCATCGAGCACGCAGGCAGGGTTAAGTGAGCGATAGGGGATTGTGTGAACGAGGATGTCGGAATGACGTTTGATCTGGCTTTGA
>JBBCIP010000167.1:0-12066 GCA_037189785.1 Alphaproteobacteria bacterium | reverse complement strand
ATATTCTGCTTCTGCCTGGTGACGGTATCGGCCCCGAGGTCATGGGAGAAGTGCGGCGTGTGATCGATTGGCTTGGCGTTAATCGTGGGTTTCAAAACACGGTGTCTGAAGATCTGGTCGGCGGCTGTTCCTATGACGCCCATGGCGTTGCTGTAACCGATGCTGTGATTGAAAAAGCCAAGGCAGCGGACGCCGTATTGTTGGGCGCGGTCGGTGGTCCGAAATGGGCGGGTGTTGCCTATGACAAACGGCCGGAAGCTGGCCTGTTGCGGTTACGCAAAGACCTTGAATTGTTTGCCAATCTGCGCCCGGCGATTTGCTTTGCGCCGCTTGTCGATGCATCAAGTTTAAAGCGGGAATTGGTCGAGGGCCTGGATCTGTTGTTCGTGCGCGAACTGACCGGCGGCGTTTACTTTGGCGAACCGCGCGGTATCGAAGTGCTGCCGGACGGATCGCGCCGTGGCGTCAACACGCAAGTCTACACCACCGAAGAAATTCGTCGTGTCGCTCGGGTCGCGTTTGAATTGGCGGCGAAACGTAGCGGTCGGGTGACGTCGTCGGAAAAATCCAATGTGATGGAATCTGGGTTATTGTGGCGCGAAGAAGTGGAGGCTTTGCATAAAGCCGAATACAGCAGCCTTAAACTCGATCATATGCTGGCCGACAACTGCGCCATGCAATTGGTGCGCGCGCCGAAGCAATTCGATGTGATCGTCACCGACAACCTATTCGGGGATATTCTGTCGGACGAAGCGGCGATGCTCACCGGGTCGCTCGGGATGTTGCCGTCGGCGTCGCTTGGGGCGGCTGACGCAAGTGGTCGTCGCGCGGCTCTTTACGAACCGATCCATGGCAGCGCGCCGGATATTGCCGGCAAAGGCGTGGCCAATCCGATTGCAAGCATCCTCAGTCTCGCGATGGCGTTGCGCTATTCGTTCGATCGCGGCGCGGACGCGCAATTGGTGGAAGATGCTGTCGAAGATGTTTTGAAACAAGGCGTGCGTACCGGCGACATTATGCAGCCGGGTATGACGTTAGTTGGAACAAAAACCATGGGCGACGCCATTCTGGCGGCCATGGCGAAACTTGCAAACTAAAGACGAAATAAACAATTTATACTTTAACGGAGAACACCATGGGTTATCGTGTGGCAGTGATCGGAGCGACCGGCAACGTCGGCCGAGAAATGTTGAATATATTAGCGGAACGTCAGTTTCCGGCGGATGAAGTGATTGCCCTTGCGTCGCGCCGGTCGGTCGGTCAAGAAGCGACGTTTGGTGACAAGACGTTGAAAGTGAAAGCGCTTGATGATTTCAATTTCAAAGGTGTCGATATTGCGTTGATGTCGGCGGGATCGGGTCCGGCCAAGGAATGGGCGCCAAAGATTGCCGCTCAAGGGTGCGTCGTGATCGACAACAGCTCCTACTACCGTATGGACAAAGATGTGCCGCTGGTGGTGCCGGAAGTAAACGCCGACGCGTTGAAGAACTATACCAAGAAAAACATCATCGCCAATCCGAACTGTTCGACCGCGCAAATGGTTGTGGCGTTGAAGCCGCTTCATGACAAAGCGAAAATCAAACGCGTGGTTGTGTCGACCTATCAGTCGGTGTCTGGCGCGGGTCACGAAGCGATGGACGAGTTGTTCAATCAGACCAAGAAAATCTATACCAACGAAGAGCTGCCGCCGAAAAAGTTCTCGAAGCAGATCGCGTTCAACGTTATCCCGCATATCGATGTATTCATGGATGACGGCTTCACCAAAGAAGAATGGAAGATGGCTGCTGAAACCATGAAGATCATGGATCCGGACATTCAAGTAACGGCGACCTGTGTTCGCGTGCCGGTGTTTGTTGGCCATTCGGAAAGCTTGAACATCGAGTTTGAAAATCCGATCAGCGAAAGCGAAGCGCGCGAGATCTTGCGCAATGCGCCGGGCTGCATGGTTGTCGATAAGCGCGAAGCCGGTGGTTACATCACGCCGATCGAATGCGTCGGCGAATATGCGACCTATATCAGCCGTATCCGCAAAGACCCGACCGTGCCGAACGGTTTGGCGATGTGGGTCGTGTCCGACAATCTCCGCAAAGGCGCCGCTTTGAACACGGTGCAAATCGCGGAATCGCTGTGTGCCCGTTACTTGAAAAAAGCGGCGTAACGGTTATTCCATGCGGTTGTTCGCTGCCTTACGGTTGCAAAGAAAGATGGATGACCGGGTCAAGCCCGGTCATGACGACTAACGCTTACCCTGTCATTGCCGGGCTTGACCCGGCAATCCACCGCCCGAAACCTAAAGCCTGCATGACATCAAAGGCTAAAACTGTATGTCCTCCGAACATCTTCCCGCGCGACAACGGCCTATTGTTATCTTCGATCTTGATCGCACCATCACGCGACAAGGGACATTCTCTCCATTCCTGATTTACTGCTTGCTGCGTCGCCGACCATGGCGATTGCTCCTGGTGCCGGTGATCGTGGTTGCCATGCTTGGCTATGTGGCCAAGTTCTATACGCGCAAAACATTGAAGCAGCGGATGCAGGCCCTGACCATCGCCGGTCTCAGCCGTGCCGATCTTGAAACATTGGGGCACGGCTTTGTGACAAAAACAATTGCGGGCGGATGTTTTGCTGATGCCTTGGCAACGATCAAGCAGCATAAAAATGCCGGTGATTGTTTGGTGATCGCCACCGCCAGCATGGATTTCTATGCGGAAATTTTCGCCCATCATTTGGGCTTCGATCATGCCATCGGGACACGGGCGACCTGGACCGCGGATGGTCGGCTCAAATCCGAGATTGCTGGGGACAATTGCTATGGTCCAGCCAAGCTCGATCGTGTGCGCGAGTTTTTGGCAACGCTTGGTGCCGATGGCTACGCCGTGGCTTATTCCGACCATAAATCCGACCTGCCGTTCCTAAAGGCGGCTGATCGCGGCGTGGTCGTCAATGGAAAGCCCAAAGCCCTGGTCTTGGCGGATCAGCATGGTTTTGAGAAAGTCACCTGGAGATAAGGGCGGCGCGAATTTGTCCGAACAACTTGCCAGCGGTCAACGCTGCGGTATAGTGCGGTGCAACACCAGAACGTAAAATTTAACCCGATAAGAGGCACAGATTATGGCTCAAACGTCCCGTCCCCGTCGCAGCGTCCTTTATATGCCGGGCTCCAATGCCCGGGCCCTTGAAAAAGCGAAGACTTTACCGGCCGACGCACTGATTCTCGATCTCGAGGACGCGGTTTCGCCGGAGGCCAAGGCCGAGGCCCGGGCACAAGTGGCGGCGGCTGTGCTGGCCGGCGGCTACGGCGGGCGGGAAATCTTGATTCGCGTCAACGGCCTCGATACCCCTTGGGGCCATGATGATATCGTGGCGGCGGCCAAGGCCAACCCTCATGGCATTCTGCTGCCCAAGGTCGAAAGCGCCGACACCGTGCGGGCGGCCGAGCGAATCATGGATGCGGCCGGGGCCAGCCCGGCGGTCTCTATTTGGTGCATGATGGAAACGCCGCGCGGGATTTTGCGGGCTGAGGAGATTGCGGGGGCGACGCCGCGGCTCGGCGGGTTCGTGATGGGGACATCCGATCTGGCCAAGGAACTCCATGCCCATCACACGCCGCTACGCTTGCCGATGTTGACCAGCCTGAGTTTATGCTTGCTCGCGGCTCGGGCCGAAGGCTTAGCCATTGTTGATGGCGTGCATTTGGATTTGAAAGACGATGAAGGGTTCCGCGCCGCCTGTCAGCAGGGGCTCGAGCTCGGCTTTGACGGCAAAACCTTGATCCATCCCAATCAAGTCGGTCCGGCCAATGAAGTTTTCGCGCCGTCCCCGGCCGAGATTGAATTCTCGCGGCGGATCATCACGGCTTATGCCGAAGCCCAAGCCCAAGGTCAGGGCGTTGTGTTGGTAGACGGCAAGTTGATTGAAATTCTCCATGTGGAAAATGCCAAGCGCTTGGTCGGTCTGGCCGATGCCATCCGCGATTTGGCCGGGGCGGAGGAACGCTTGTGACCGCGTCAAGTAAGACATTAAGCGGTAATTTCTTTGAAGATTTCACAATCGGACAAGATATCCGTCATGCCACGCCGCGCACTGTGACGGCAGGCGATACCAGCCTGTATATTGCCCTTTATGGGTCGCGCTTTGCCGCCAATTCATCAGCGGAATTTGCCCGCAGTCTGGGGATGGCGGCGGCACCGGTCGATGATTTGCTGACGTTCCATTTGGTGTTCGGCAAAACCGTGCCGGATATCTCGCTCAATGCTGTGGCCAACCTTGGCTATGCCGATGGTCGGTTCCTGAAACCGGTTGCGGTCGGCGATACGTTGACCACCACCAGCACGGTGATCGGGCTTAAAGAAAATTCCAACAAGAAATCGGGCAATGTTTATGTCCGCTCGACCGGGCGCAATCAACGGGGCGAGGTCGTGCTTGATTACGTGCGCTGGGTCATGGTCAAGAAGCGGGATGAGGGATCGGCAGCGCCGGACGCCGTGGTGCCGAGTTTGCCGGATCATGTGCCGGTTGACCGTTTGGTTGTGCCGGATGGGGTGTCGTTCAAAAATTATGATGCCGCGCTGGCCGGGTCCGCGTTCTTTTGGGATGATTACACGGTCGGGGAAAAGATCGACCATGTGGACGGCATCACCATCGAAGCCGCCGATCACATGCTGGCGACCCGGCTTTATCAGAACACAGCCCGCGTTCACTTTAATCTCCATGCCGAAAAATCCGGTCGATTGGGCGAGCGCATTGTCTATGGCGGTCACGGTATTTCTTTGGCCCGGGCGATCAGCTTCAACGGTTTGGGTAATGCAACGTTCATCGCGGCCTTGAACGGCGGCCGTCATGTGGCGCCGTGCATTGCTGGGGATACGATCTATGCCTGGAGCGAGGTGCTGGATAAAGCCGAGATTCCAGGCCGCACCGATGTCGGCGCGTTGCGCTTGCGTTTGGTTGGTCTCAAGAACGAAGCCTCGACCACATTCCCGGATCGTCAGGCTGATGGAAGTTACCATCCGGCGGTCGTTCTTGATCTCGATTATTGGGCGTTATTGCCGCGGCGCGCTTAAGTCAGTGTTTAATCGCAATTAAGACCCATTCGCAATATTCGGTCCGAATAGCGGCTATGCGGGAAAGTATCTTGCGTGGCTTGGACGAAGGGACTAAAAACAGGGCCGTTGATCGGACCCTTTTGATCGGGTGTTATGGCTCGGACGGGGGTCTGTCGCATAGATAATACGAACGTTCAATTTTGGGCGTTCAATCTAGGCGTTCAATTCCTGGATTTTCCAGGAGCTTCGTGGGCTGCATTATGTGCCGGGTATGTATGATCAGGCATGTGTGAATATTGCGAGAGGTAAAAGAATGGCGAAGCCAGCAAGGCCTTTGTCTCCTCACCTTCAAGTCTATAGCTGGGGCCTCCATATGGTGCTGTCGATCTTGCACCGGGCGACAGGGGTCGCTTTGGGCGCCGGGGCACTTTTAGTGGCTGCGTGGGTGATTGCATTGGCATCCGGACCGGAATGCTACGCTCAGTTTCAGGCATGTGCCGGTAGCTGGCTTGGCCGTTTTGTCTTATTCGGCTTTACCTGGGCCTTGATGCTCCATCTCTGCAACGGCATCCGCCATTTGGTGTGGGACGCCGGGTACGGTTTTGATCTCGACGCCACCCGCCGCAGCAACCAATTGGTGTTCTGGGGCGCGATCCTGTTGACGGTCGTCACCTGGGTCTTGGGCTATAGCTTGCTGGGGAGGGCGTAATCATGAGTCTTCGGACCCCATTGGGCCGCGTGCGCGGCCTTGGTTCAGCAAAAGACGGTACCCATCATTGGTGGATGCAACGCGTTACTGCGGTTGCTCTGATCCTTTTGACCGTATGGTTTGTGGCGTCGTTGGTTGCTTTGGTCGGCGCCGATTACGCTGTCGTCCGTGATTGGATCGGCAATCCGGTGGTTGCGGTGTTGCTCAGCCTGTTTATCGGCACCAGCCTTTACCATTTCAAACTTGGTTTGCAGGTTGTCATTGAAGACTACATTCATCACGAAGGCTTGAAAATTGCGGCCCAATTGGCGGTCACGTTTTTCTCGGTCGTGGTTGCTGCGGTCTCTATTTTCGCTGTCCTCAAGATCGCCTTCCAAGCGACCGGTCAAGCATAAGGGTTAAGAACAATGACAACAGAGTATGCGCTTATTGACCATACCTATGATGTGATCGTTGTCGGTGCCGGTGGGTCGGGTTTGCGCGCGACCATGGGCATGGCTGAAAAAGGCTTGAAGACGGCTTGTATCACCAAGGTGTTTCCAACCCGGTCGCACACCGTGGCCGCTCAAGGCGGTATTGCCGCCTCGCTCGGCAATATGGGCGAAGATCGTTGGGAATGGCATATGTTCGATACCGTCAAGGGATCGGACTGGCTCGGTGACCAAGACGCGATTGAATATATGTGCCGTCAGGCACCGGCTGCTGTTTATGAACTAGAACATTACGGCGTGCCGTTTTCGCGCACCGAAGAAGGGCGCATTTACCAGCGTCCGTTCGGCGGCATGACGACACTGTTCGGTGATGGCCCACCGGCGCAACGCACGTGTGCCGCTGCCGACCGCACCGGTCACGCCATGTTGCATTCGCTTTATCAGCAGTCGCTTAAATACGACGCGGATTTCTTCATCGAATATTTCGCGATCGATCTCATCATGGTCGATGGCGAATGCCGCGGGATTGTCGCCTTGAACATGGCTGACGGCACGTTGCATCGTTTCAAAGCACATTTGGTGGTGTTGGCGACCGGCGGCTATGGCCGTTCCTATTTCTCCTGCACCTCGGCCCATACCTGCACCGGTGACGGTGGCGGCATGGTGTTGCGGGCTGGTTTGCCGCTTCAAGATTTGGAATTCGTGCAATTCCATCCGACCGGCATTTACGGCGCTGGTGTGTTGATCACCGAAGGCGCCCGCGGTGAAGGCGGGTACCTTGTTAACAGCAACGGCGAGCGTTTCATGGAACGCTATGCACCAAGTGCCAAGGATCTTGCGTCCCGCGACGTGGTGAGCCGGTCGATGGCTATGGAAATTCGCGAAGGCCGCGGTGTCGGCCCGAACAAAGATCATATTTATCTGCATTTGGATCACTTGGATCCGGCGTTGTTGCATGAACGTCTGCCGGGTATTTCGGAATCGGCGCGTGTGTTTGCGGGCGTCGATGTCACCAAGCAGCCGATTCCGGTTCTGCCGACTGTTCACTACAACATGGGCGGCATTCCGACCAACTATCACGGTGAAGTGGTGACGCTGAAAGACGGCAACCCGGATAGTGTTGTGCCCGGATTGATGGCGGTCGGTGAAGCCGCTTGTGTGTCGGTGCATGGCGCCAATCGCTTGGGCTCGAACTCACTGATCGACTTGGTGGTGTTCGGTCGCGCTGCCGGTCACCGCGCTGCGGAACTGGTGAAGCCCAATCAAGCCCATAAGCCGTTGCCTGCCGATGCCGGTCAAAATTCCATCGCCCGTCTCGATGCGGCGCGGAATGCAAAAGGTAGCGCGTCGACTGCAGAAATTCGTCTCAGCATGCAAAAGGTCATGCAAACCAACTGCGCCGTGTTCCGGACCGGCGAGGTGATGCAAGAAGGCATGAAACTGATCGACGATGTTTACAAGTCGATGCCGGATATCAAGGTGACCGATCGCTCGTTGGTTTGGAACAGCGATCTGATCGAAACGCTCGAGCTTGACAATCTGATCCGTCAGGCCGTCGTCACCATGTACGGCGCCGAAAATCGCAAAGAAAGCCGTGGCGCGCACAAGCGCGAAGACTACGGCGATCGCGATGATGAAAACTGGATGAAGCACACCGTTGCTTGGTTCAATGATGCGGGTAAGGTCACCATCGATTATCGTCCGGTGCATACTTATACGCTGACCGACGAAATTCAGTACATCAAGCCAAAAGCCCGTGTTTACTAAGGGTGAGGTCTACTGATGAAAGTCATATCAACGATGTGTGTAGTGAAATAGAAAGACTGGGATAGATCGCCATGGCTCAGTTCCAACTTCCCGCCAATTCTCGGATCAAACCCGGCAAGACGCATAAAGCCGAAGCCGGTGCCAGCAACGTCAAGACGTTTAAGGTCTATCGTTGGAATCCGGACGACGGTAAAAATCCGCAAATGGACAATTACGAAGTCGATTTGTCCAGCTGCGGGCCGATGGTTCTTGATGCGCTGATCAAGATCAAAAACGAGATCGATCCGACCTTGACGTTCCGCCGCTCGTGCCGTGAAGGCGTGTGCGGGTCGTGCGCCATGAATATCGACGGCACCAATACCTTGGCTTGTACCAAAGCCATTGCCGATGTGAAGGGCGATGTGCAAGTAACACCGCTGCCGCACATGGAAGTGATCAAGGATCTGGTCCCGGATATGACCCGGTTCTATGCGCAATATGCCTCGATCAAACCATGGATGCAGACCCAAACACCGACACCGTCGGGTAGCGAGCGGCTGCAAAGCCACGAAGATCGCGCCAAGCTTGATGGTCTTTATGAATGTATTTTGTGCGCCTGTTGCTCGGCCTCTTGCCCGAGCTATTGGTGGAATGGCGACCGTTATTTAGGCCCAGCCATTTTGCTGCAAGCGTATCGCTGGTTGATCGACAGCCGCGATGAAAATACCGGCGAGCGTCTGGATGATCTTGAAGATCCGTTCCGTCTTTATCGCTGCCATACCATCATGAACTGCGCTAACACCTGCCCCAAAGGTTTGAACCCGGCGAAGGCGATTGCAGAAATCAAAAAGATGATGGTTGAACGGCGCGGTTAGGGCGTGTCTTCCTAAAAGCATTTGTGCCCGGTGATAACACCATCCTCTCTCGTCATTGCCGGACTTGATCCGGCAATTCATCTTCGGTGCCGCTGTGCAGATATCGCCATGGACCACCGGGTCAAGCCCGGTGGTGACCGATACTTTCTAGTCACTGCTTAAAACATCGAAGGCCCCGACGTGGGGCCTTTTTTTATGGGTGGGTAAAGCGTCGCAGTGGCCGGGGATCAGAAGAATTCTTTCACTTCTTCGACATCACGCACCACAAAGCCCTTCATCGCTGGAAATTTGCGCGACGCGACTTGTCGGGCTTCTTGGAGACTACCGGCGTTGATCTCGATATAATGGATCTCGGCCCAGTCGTCGTCCAGATCGACGTGTTGCTCACCGATACTCAGGCAATCCCGGACCTTTTGATTAAAGACAGCAGCTTCAAATTTCTTAGACATTCGGTACTTCTCGATCAGCCTGTCCGGGCTGATTTAAACAAGGCGTCTGATAGGCTAATCCTGGCAATAAGGTCTGAACATTCTCTTAATGGCTGAAAAGCACATACGGGCGAGTTTTTCTGGGTACTTGCGCCCGGTCAAGATTTCCGTGTAACACTCTGGCCCCATGGACAACAGCGCGGCAACCAATCTTGAGCAGGATATGACGGCAGGCCCTTTACCGGCCTACAACCGCATGCGCGCCGCGGGCAATCTCAAACCGGACCCGACCCAGGCGGCTGTTGTTGCGCGTCTGCAAGCTTTACATGACGATCTGGCATCCCGTCTGCACAGCGGTAAGGCGGGAAAATCCGGTGGTTTTCTGGGGCGATTGCTGGGCAAGGAAAAACCTGCACCGACTCCGCGCGGTCTTTATATTTATGGCAGCGTCGGTCGTGGCAAATCAATGCTGATGGACCTGTTTTTCGACACGGCCCCGGTTCAGGCCAAACGCCGGGTCCATTTCCATGCCTTTATGTTGGAAATGCACAGCCGCATTCACGCCTGGCGGCAAATGAGCCAGGCGCAACGGGAGCAAATGGCCGGGAAAGGCATCGGCGATGATCCGATCCCGCCGTTGGCGCGGGATGTTGCGAAATCAGCGCGGCTTTTGTGCTTTGACGAATTCCAGGTGTCTGACGTGGCCGACGCCATGATCCTCAGTCGGTTTTTCACCGCCTTGATGGCCGAAGGCGTGGTGATCGTCGCGACCTCCAACCGGGTGCCCGAAGATCTCTATCTCGGCGGCCTTAACCGGCCGTTGTTTTTGCCGTTTATCGCTTTGCTACGGGAAAAGTTCGATGTGGTCGCGCTTGATGGCCCGACCGATTACCGGCTCGAACGCCTGGCCGGGGCCAAGGTCTATCATTGGCCGATCTCAGACGCGGCGACCACAGCGCTGTCTGAAGCCTTTTATCGCCTGACCGATAACGAGGTCGGCGACCGCTCCGCCGTCGGGCCCGAGGATATCGATGTGCAGGGCCGCACGCTCCATGTGCCGGTGGCGTCGCGCGGGGTGGCTGTGTTCTCGTTCAAGCGCTTATGCGCCAACCCGTTGGGTCCAGCCGATTATCTGGCCATTGCTTGGCGCTATCATACGGTCATTATTGTCGGTATTCCCAAAATGGGGCCGGAAAATCGCAACGAAGCCAAGCGTTTTGTGACCTTGATCGATGCTCTGTATGAAAACGGCGTCAAACTACTGTGTTCGGCGGCGGCGCCCCCCGACGATCTTTACGAAAGCGGCGATGGGGCTTTTGAATTTCAGCGCACCGTTTCCCGGCTTCATGAAATGCAATCGGCCGATTACCTGGCCCGCGGGCATGGGGTATCGTGAGTTAACGGCGGCGGCGCCACAGCCAGTAGGAATAGCCGGTGGTGCCGATGGCGATGACGGCAATCGTTACCACCAAAGTAACGGCCAACACGGTGCCGACCGGCAGCGCGAACGCGGCCACCACCAAAACTAACCCGCTCCCGACCATCAACCGTGCTGAAAAGCGGTGTGTTTTATCCCAAATCTCCGGGTCGGCCAGGGTCCAGCGCGTGCGGATGCCGAATGTGTAATTGGGCCGCAGTTTACCCAGATAATTGCCGAGGATCAGGAACAAAACCCCCATCAGCGCGGTGATCGGGCGGGCCATATTGATCTCGACGCCCATGGCGCCGGCGATGATGATGCCGTGGATGATGGCGAACAGCGACACCATGGCGATCCACAACGCGCCATAGGCTTTGGCCGATCGCGCCAAACCGTCCCGCTTGGGATCGATTTTCGGGACGATGGCAAACACCCCCCAGATGAAGATTGCAGTCAGCGGTGCGAACAACACGCCCTGGGCGGCACTGGTCCAGCGGTCCGGCTGGCCATCGGGCCCGAAATGGATCGCGACGCGGGCGTCGGACGGTAAAACCGCATAGGCCCAGACCGAGACAATCACCATCAGACCGATAATCGCGGCAGACAATTGGGCGGCGTCACGGTTGATCATGATTTCTTCTCGGCCATAGTTTGGGGCTGAACAGTGGCTTTTCCCCCCAAGCCAAAGATATCGGCGAACTCCATCAAACTATCTTCCAGCACCGACAGCTTGAGGTGATAGGTGATGACGGTGCCGTGCTTTTCGCTGTCGATCAGATCGGCGTCTTTCAGCACGGTGAAATGCCCGGAAAGGGTCGGCTTCGAGAGCGCAAAATGCCCGGCAATCTCGCCCGCCGTCATGGCGCGTTGTTTCAACAACGCCAAAATCTGGCGTCGGGTTGGGTCCGACAAAGCTTTAAAGACAGCATTCATATTTTGGTATTTAGGAAATTACCGAAATAAAGTCAAGTCTCGTTAAAATTGGAGCTTTTCGAGTTGTCTGTCGGATGAAATATAATAATCGGAGATCCACGGGTGACCTAGATGCCCGGGATGGATTTTTAAAACGAGCACCTTGGCGTCATTCACAACAATGGGGCAGTGCACTCTGAATTTACGGAGCTCGACACTGAGGAGAGACGTTCTGTGATACACGTGGCAAATCAGTCCATAGCGAAATCTGATGGTATTGCTTGCGCTCTCAATTTTATAATATCGGACCATAGCATCGCCAGAATCATAGTGGGCATTCACATATTTGTAGCCGGTATAGCCCGCCATCAAGCACAGGCATAAAATAACGCCGCCATAAAAGCTTGCTTGAATATGTGATCCAGCCTTCCCCTTAAGCCAAATAAGCATTGGGGCCATAATCCCTAAAAACACTGGCACACTTAAGAACAGGGAAT
>JBBCIP010000166.1:0-4520 GCA_037189785.1 Alphaproteobacteria bacterium | reverse complement strand
CCGCCAGCGGTGTAGCCGAGATTGATGTTCGGCGTCATCTCCGCGATCTTGGCCATGTCGTTGGATGAATATCGTTCGAGATCGGCGGAACTCATGACGCTGACGGCAACCGGCACGTTGAACAGATCTTCGTCACGCCGCCGTGCTGAAACGACGATTTCTTCAAATGCCGAGCTTCGCAGCATTTGCTCCGGAGCCGGTTGTTCTTGCGCCACCGCGTCATTGACAATCAACAGTGGAACAATGGAAACCGCTGCCATCAATGACGCCAGAGGGTAGGGGTATTTCAATTTGTTGTTTTGCATCACGCTATCTCCCAATCATTATAATGTTGTAAAGTAATAGACGTTGTTCAGGGACACCGTGAAAACGGCGTCGACGCTCCAAGTCAGTTTCCCGAATTTTATTCGGAACAATCGGCAGCCGATCTGATCGATCGAGCGAGCGGTTAAGACATGGAGCTATGATTTATAGTTACAGTTTTCCCGCTTTCGTTATTGCCGCCTGTGCGCCCGCTAAACTTTGCCGGGCCGCGGCGGAGATCCAGGCCACATCATTGCCGACCTGGAGCCAGTCCGCTCCGAGTTCTAACAGAACAGGAACGGCATCAAGGGTGATCGCTGGCAGACCTACAGGTTTTCCCATGGCATGAGCGACCTTAATAATTTGTTCAACCGGCTTGCGCAGCCGTGGATCATTGAAGTCGGTCAGAACTTCTCCGTAGGCCAACAGAGAGTAGTCGACCATGCCCGGAAAGACGGCGTCGACGCCGGGCGTTGCCATGATGGCTTCGATATGGTTGAGGCCTTCCGGTGATTCAATTTGCACGATGGCCATTACTGCTGCGTTTTCTGCCGCCGTATTATAACCAGCCGATACCGCGGCATACCCACCCGCCGAGACTTTGGGCGTGCCGAGCGCGGGACGCACGGGCCCGAACCCACGTTGGCCCTCAGGCGCGTATTTGCATGCCGCGGCAAAGGCTCGTGCCTCGTCGGCAGTGCGAACATCAGGGCAGATGACGCCGTATGCACCGCCGTCCAACGCGCGTGATACCCAGCCGAGATCATGGGGCGAGGGTATACGCACCATCGGGGTCGACCCATTCGCGGAGACTATCGCGGCCATGGCATAGAAATCGCTGAAGTCGATACTACCATGTTGGAAGTCGAAAGAGACGGAATCAAACCCTGCGCGGGCGATTATTTCCGCGAACAATGCCGATGGATTCCACATCCAGGCCTGCAGCGGACAGTTGCCACGTTTAATTGCGGCTAAAAATCGATTTTCGGACACAATTCTACTCCCCACGAGAATTAGACTTCCCCGTTTGTTGCCGTTAGTTATTGTGCCTAGAATTCGAGATTATTGTTTACCCATATTTTGGAAGACATCTAGGCTGAATCATCTTCTTTCTATCTAACAATATAATACTTGTCGGCGTCTAGCAAGTGTTTATGTGGGGCTAAGCACCGTGCTGCTGATTCACGCCGTGTGGTGTTAATTGTTAAAGATTCAATCAAAAAAATATTAACAATATCAATGCATCAACTCGCGCATGGCGCGGTCTAGGCCTTCGAGGGTGAGGGGGTACATGCGGCCGCCCATCAGCTCTTGCATCATTTTGATGGAGGGCGTGTGTTGCCAGTATTTTTCGGCGACGGGGTTGAGCCAGACGGCGCGGTTGTAGATGTCGAGGGTGCGGCGCATCCAGGCTTCGCCGGATTCTTCGTTCCAATGTTCGACCGAGCCGCCGGGATACACAATTTCATAGGGGCTCATGGAGGCGTCGCCGATGAAGATCACTTTATAGTCGTGCGGGTATTTATGCAGCACGTCGAAGGTCGGAATGACTTCGGCATTGCGGCGGCGGTTGTCCTGCCACACACGTTCATACAAACAGTTATGGAAATAAAAATATTCCATATGTTTGAATTCGCTGCGGGCGGCGGAAAATAATTCTTCGCATAATTGGATGTAGCTGTCCATTGATCCACCGACATCGAAGAACAACAGAAGCTTGACGGTGTTGTGCCGTTCCGGCCGCATGTGGATATCGAGAAAGCCTTTGTGGGCGGTCGAGCGGATGGTGCCGTCGAGATCCAATTCTTCGGCGGCCCCTTCGCGGACAAAGCGACGCAGGCGACGGAGCGCGACTTTGATGTTGCGGGTGCCGAGTTCAACGCTGTCGTCGAGATTTTTAAACTCGCGCTTGTCCCACACTTTCACGGCGCGGCCATGGCGGCCTTTGTCCTGACCGATGCGGATGCCTTCGGGATTATAGCCATAAGCACCGAATGGCGAGGTGCCGGCGGTGCCGATCCATTTGTTGCCGCCTTGATGGCGATCTTTTTGCTCGTTCAGGCGCTGTTGCAAGGTTTCCATGAGCTTATCCCAATCGCCCATGGCTTGAATCTTTTTCATCTCCTCGTCCGAGAGATAAAGTTCCGCGAGTTTGCGCAACCATTCTTCGGGAATTTCGGCGGTTTCGCCTTCGGCCCCGGTGCTTTCGATGCCTTTGAAGATGGTGCCGAACACGCGATCGAATTTATCGAGATTGCGCTCGTCTTTGACCAAGGTCGCGCGTGCCAGATAATAAAACTCGTCGATATTGAACCGCGCGATGCCGGCTTTCAACGCTTCGAGCAAGGTCAAATATTCCCGTAAGGTGACGGGAAGTTTGGCGTCGCGCAGGGCAAAGAAGAATGTGGTGAACATGGGCTTGAAAGTTGCCTATAGATTACCGACCATCGCGGCGGCTCATGAACGCCAAGCGTTCAAACAGATGAACGTCTTGTTCGTTCTTCAACAGCGCGCCATGAAGCGGTGGGATCAGTTTTTTCGGATCGCGTTCTTTCAACAAATTGACCGGCAGGTCTTCGTGCATCAAAAGCTTCAACCAATCGAGGAGTTCCGAGGTCGACGGTTTTTTCTTGAGGCCCGGCACGTCGCGAATGTCGTAGAAGATGCTGAGCGCTTCGCGGACCAGATCCTTTTGGATATTCGGATAATGGACATCGACGATTTGGTTCATGGTGTCGCGGTCGGGGAATTTGATATAGTGGAAGAAGCAGCGGCGCAAAAAGGCGTCGGGCAGTTCTTTTTCGTTGTTCGAGGTGATGATGACCAGGGGACGATCCTGGGCTTTGACCGTTTCGCCGGTTTCATAGACGAAGAATTCCATCCGATCCAATTCTTGCAGCAGATCGTTGGGGAATTCGATATCGGCCTTGTCGATTTCGTCGATCAGGAGAATGGCCGGTTTTTCCGCCGTAAAGGCTTCCCACAGCTTGCCGCGCCGGATGTAGTTCTTGATATCGTGGACGCGCTCGTCACCGAGCTGGCTATCGCGCAGCCGCGAGACGGCGTCATATTCATAAAGCCCTTGTTGGGCCTTGGTGGTCGATTTGACGTGCCATTCGATCAAATCCCGGCCGAGCGCCCGGGCCACTTCGGCCGCCAGCACGGTTTTGCCGGTGCCGGGTTCGCCCTTGATCAGGAGCGGGCGCTTCAGGGTCAGGGCGGCATTGACGGCCAACATCAGGTCTTCGGTGGCTACATAATTGTCTGTACCGGTGAATTTGGTGGGCTGGGTCATGAAAAACACGGGTCCGCATAAAATTGAAATGATCGTTTGAAACGAAACTACGCGGTGCGGCGTGGCGGCGCAACATAAAAATAGTTATTATATTTCAATGTTTTAATTTTTGAAGAGGGGGTGTTTGGCGCATTTTGTTGACTCAAAAGGCCAAACGTCTATAGTGCGCCGGTTCGCAAACGGGTGAAGAGCCCACGCAGGCCATAATCGGGTCTGTGGCGCTGACGATAAAAGTAACTATAGAAAGCGATTTGACCAATGACGAAAAGATTAGAGTCCAAGTATAAACTCGACCGCCGGATGGGCGAAAACATCTGGGGTCGTCCGAAAAGCCCGATCAACAAGCGTGAATACGGTCCAGGCCAACATGGCCAACGTCGTAAGGGTAAGCTGTCCGATTATGGTGTGCAGCTCCGTGCCAAGCAAAAGCTGAAGGGTTTTTACGGCAATATCACCGAGCGTCAGTTCCGCAACATTTACGCTGAAGCATCCCGGATGCGCGGCGCCACCGGTGAAAACCTGGTTGGTTTGCTGGAGCGTCGTTTGGACGCCGTTGTTTACCGTGCGAAATTCGTGCCGACCATCTTCGCCGCTCGCCAATTCGTGAGCCATGGTCATGTTCTGGTCAACGGCCAACGCGTCAACATTCCGAGCTATAAAGTAAAGGCGGGCGATGTGATCGAAGTCCGCAACAAGGCCAAAGAATTGGCTTTGGTGCTGGAAGCCGTGCAATCCGCTGAGCGTGAAGTGCCGGATTACATTGAGCTTGACGGCAAAGGCTTGAAAGCAACCTTCATTCGTGTTCCGGCTTTGGCTGATATTCCATATGCCGTGCAAATGGAACCGAACCTGGTTATCGAATTCTATTCTCGTTAAGAGATATCATCGTTTATCTGAAAACGGCCGCCCACACTGGCGGCCG
>JBBCIP010000165.1:0-10556 GCA_037189785.1 Alphaproteobacteria bacterium | reverse complement strand
AAAATATTTCCTATGGATAGTCTATAGTGAAATTTAATGAAAAATTAATGAAAAATTCGGACATAAAATTATAATATTGTCCGAACATATTCTGAAGGAAGACGCCATGGCTGCCCCCGACTCACCACAAAAAGCGCGAATCGATGCACCGTGGTTGTTTCGAACCTACTCCGGACACTCGTCGGCGGCGGCCTCAAATGAGCTCTACCGGACCAATTTGCAGCGGGGCCAGACCGGCCTTTCGGTGGCTTTCGACCTGCCGACTCAGACCGGGTACGACAGTGACCATGTCCTATCCCGGGGTGAGGTAGGCAAGGTCGGGGTACCGATTTGCCATCTTGGCGACATGCGGACCTTGTTCAACGACATCCCGCTCGAACGCATGAACACCTCGATGACCATCAATGCGACGGCGCCGTGGCTGTTGGCGCTTTATACCGCCGCCGCCGAAGAACAGGGCGCTGATCGCGCCAAGCTGCAAGGCACGGTCCAGAACGATATCATCAAGGAATATCTGTCGCGCGGCACCTATATCTTCCCGCCCAAAGCCAGCATGCGTTTGATCACCGATGTGATCGCGTTCACTTATCGTGAAATTCCAAAATGGAATCCGACCAACGTCTGTTCCTATCACTTGCAAGAAGCCGGTGCGACACCGGTGCAAGAATTGGCCTTTGCCTTGGCGACGGGCGTTGCGGTGCTCGATGCCATCAAAGCCGGTGGTCAAGTGCCCGACAATGATTTCGAACAAGTGGTCGGTCGGATCAGTTTTTTTGTGAACGCTGGTGTGCGCTTTATCACGGAAATCGCCAAGATGCGCGCCTTTGTCGATTTGTGGGATGAGATCACGCGCGATCGTTATGGTGTGCAAGATGAAAAAGCACGGCGCTTCCGCTACGGCGTTCAGGTCAACAGTCTTGGTCTGACCGAACCGCAACCGGAAAACAATGTCTATCGTATTCTTCTTGAAATGATGGCTGTTGTGTTGTCGAAAAAAGCGCGGGCGCGCGCCGTGCAATTGCCGGCCTGGAATGAAGCGCTCGGTCTGCCGCGTCCGTGGGATCAACAATGGAGCTTGCGGCTACAACAAATCGTCGCCTATGAAACCGATTTGTTGGAATACGGCGACATCTTTGACGGTTCCCATGTCATGGATGCAAAGGTCGAACAATTGAAAGCCGAAGCGCGCGCCGAATTGCAACGCATCGACGATATGGGCGGGGCCATTGCCGCTGTTGAATCGAGCTATATGAAGCAAGCCTTGGTCGAATCGAATTCGTCGCGCTTGTTGAAAATCGAAAGCGGCGAACAAACCGTTGTCGGTGTCAATAAGTTCACCGAAAGCGCACCGTCACCGCTGACGGCGGGTGGGGACGGCGGCATCATGACCGTTGATCCCGAAGCCGAAGCCGAACAGATCGCGCGGCTAAAAGCGTGGCGTGCCAATCGCGATGAAGCTGCGGCGCAAGCGGCGTTGCAAGCCCTGAAATCTGCCGCCGCCGAAGGCCGCAATGTGATGGAGCCATCGATCGCCGCCGCACGTGCCGGTGTGACCACCGGGGAATGGGGCCAAGCCTTGCGCGAGGTGTTCGGGGAATATCGTGCGCCGACCGGTGTCGGTCGTGCTGCCCGCGCCAGCGGTGGCGCCGAAGTTGAAGCCGTGCGCCAAGCGGTCGAAGCGGTGTCGCAACAATTGGGTCGCCGCTTGAAATTTCTGGTCGGCAAGCCGGGCCTTGATGGCCATTCAAACGGTGCCGAACAGATCGCGGTCAAGGCCCGCGATTGCGGTATGGAAGTGGTCTATGAAGGCATCCGCTTGACCCCGGCGCAAATCGTCAATGCCGCTTTGGAAGAAGGCGTCCATGTGGTCGGCTTGTCGATCTTGTCAGGCAGTCACTTACCTTTGGTGACGGAAGTACTGGAACGGATGCGGTCGGCCGGGATCGCCGACGTACCGGTGGTGGTCGGCGGCATCATCCCACCGGAAGACGCAGAAGTTTTGGTGAAAGCCGGTGTCGCTCGTGTCTACACACCGAAAGATTATCAAATGACCGACATCATGGCCGATGTGGTCAAGATCGTGCGGCAGAGGAATGACTTGGCGGCGTGATCGCTATCACTTCCCAACCAAGAGGATGTTCGGGCTCGGGACGCGGCGTGGGGTGTCGACGGTAGCGGCGAGGTCACGGAGGCGTGTGTCCAAGGTGGTCGCCATAACCGGCTCGCGGCGGGCACCTGGTTTGGATTGTGCAGGACCGGCGTGATTGTCATCGGCCAAGGCGCGGAAGGCGGCGGTCAGTTCGGTCAGTTCATCGGCCACAGCTTTGACGTGATCGCGGTCAAGGGCGGCGCTGGTTTTCAAAACCTTGGCGGCGGTCCGTAACGCTTCGGCATCGGCATTGGCGAGCAATTGACTGAGATCGACTTTTTGGTCGTCGATGGTCCCGTCCATGTGATGATGGCGCATATAGGGCAGGTCACCCCGATGCTGATCTTCTAGGCGACGGATGGCACGATCGACGGCCTTGCCGGCACGCCGTGTGGCCTGTTCCACAGATTTGGAAACCTCGGTCAAGAAACTGAAAAAGCCATCGCTCGATTTGACCATGCCCGGCATGGGGTGCTCCTGTTCCATTCTGGATGGGGAATGGTTCAAGATTAACGACGAACTCTTAATAAAATCGTAAAAGCGGCGTCTTTTCCACAACGGCTGATCGGTCGGTGGCCGATTGGTCGGTCGGGGTGGATTATTGACCCCAGCCACAGATAGAGCGCTGTTGTTTTTAAATTTTCATGCTAACAATCCGCATCTCAAATTGCGGACGGTCATGGAATAAGGCGATGAAGTACACCCAAAACAAACTCAAGACAGAAACCGAGTTCGATCTGACGCCGCATAAACTCAATTACAAAGTCAAAGACCGGTCCAGAAGTGTATCCTTTTCAGTCAGTTATGCGGATATCCCGCAGACTCTCGACTATTTTGTTGAAGAAAATCTGTGGCTTCGCAATGTCGGTTATATCTGGCTTGTGCTTGGGGTCCTGCAAACCATTTGGACCTATGCCCAAGACAAAGCGTTCATGCTGTCGATCTGGTTTTTTATCGGGGCAATTTGTGTCGCCGTGCACCACTTCCGGAAAATTCATTATACCCTATTGCCCACGGACCGCGGCAATATCCTGATTATCAAAGACAAAGACCACGATACAATTTTATCCAGTCTTCTGGAGGCCCGGAAACGTCAGCTTTATGACTGGTACGGCGCGATCAATTTCGATAACGACGTCGACCGCGAGATTGAAAAATTTCGCTGGCTCGAATCCGAAAATGTCATAGACCGCGCCGAGATGGAGCAGAAAATAGATCAGCTGAGACGAGGGGCAGGGCAACTCGGCGGCCCGACTGCGGAACCTACCTTATTGAACTGAAACGATGGCTGCGGCGGTTTCCCGACGATGTCAGGGCGTGTGGGTGGTCGGCAGCGTCATGATCAGTCGCCGGATGCTCTCGGCATTGTCTCCGCGCTGTCGCATGGCTCTCAGCGTTTCAGATTTATCCCGTTTGGCCAGACGTTTACCGTCAGGTCCGCGCAGCAGCGGGTGATGCTGATAAAGCGGCGTCGGTAGATCCAATAAAGCTTGCAGCAAGCGGTGAATGTGAGTCGCGTGGAACAGATCGACGCCCCGCGTCACAAGCGTCACACCCTGCAAGGCATCGTCCAGCGTGACCGCCAAATGATAGCTTGTCGGCGTGTCCTTGCGGGCCAAAACAACGTCACCAAGGTAGTCGGGTGCTGCCCGCACGCGGCCCGCTATCCTATCTTCGAACCATAGATCGCCGCCGGTAAGCTGTTGGGCTTTCTCGATATCCAGACGGAGACCATAGGCAGTCCCGGCGGCTACGCGAGTCTCGCGTTCGTCCAGGGATAGATGCCGACATTTGCCGGGATAAATCGGGCCGTCAAATCCCCCGATCCCGTTCGGCGGGTTGAAATGGGGCGCGTGTCCGATGGCGGCGATTTCCTGGAGGATATCCTTTCGGGTACAAAAACAAGGATAGATCAGGTCTTGTTCGGTCAATCTATCAAGCGCCTTTTGGTAATCGGCAAAATGGTCCGACTGGCGGCGGACCGGCGCTGCCCAACGAATGCCGAGCCAGGACAGGTCTTCATAAATACTGTGCTCGAACTCCGGACGGCAGCGGGTCTGGTCGATGTCTTCCATCCGCACCAAAAAACGACCGCCGTTGCTGGCGGCCAGATCATAGGCGACCAAGGCGGAATACGCATGGCCCAGATGCAAATGGCCGGTTGGGCTCGGGGCAAAACGGGTGACGGGGGCTGCGGGCAAATGTGCTATCATAAAATCAACAGGCAAACGGTTATCGCCATGACAATTGTGTTGTCATAATTCTTCCATACCGTATCTTGTATATATCAGGGCGTCGAGTCACGGCACATCGCCATGACGCATAGCCTTGGCCCTGATGAAGGGAACTCGCGTGGAAAGTAGAGCCCTGTCGCTGAGCGCTTATCCCGCCCTGGTATTGAACGCCAATTACCAGCCGCTCAGTTATTTTCCCTTATCGCTTTGGAACTGGCAGACGGTTATCAAAGCGGTGTTTCTCGATCGCGTCAATATCGTGGCTGAATATGATCGGGTGATCCATTCCACCACTGAAGAGTTCCGGCTGCCAAGCGTCATTGCCCTTAAAAAATACATTCGCCCGGCCCGGCATCCAGCCTTTACTCGCTTCAACTTGTTTTTGCGGGACCGGTTTACCTGCCAGTATTGCGGGTCGTCACAGCGCGAGGGTATCGATTTGACCTTCGATCATGTGGTGCCGCGGGCCTATGGCGGGCGCACCACTTGGCAAAATGTCACCACGGCCTGCGCGCCGTGTAATCTGACCAAAGGCGGGCGCACCCCCCAGGAAGCGCATATGCCGCCGATGATGTGGCCGTTCCAGCCGACGGTGCAGCAGTTGCAGGCCAATGGCCGCCATTTCCCGCCGAACCATCTGCATGATAGCTGGCGCGATTACCTGTATTGGGATAGCGAGCTCGAGCCTTAAACGGGTGTCCCCATGGTTCTGTTGGGGCGCCTGTCATGTGGGATGATATCGCGATGGACCACCGGGGCGAGCCCGGTGGTGACGATTGAAACACTGGTGAAACGCCGCTGTCATTGCCGCGCGTGTCCCGGCACTCCAAATTTAACCCCCCTTTGAATATTAAACCCCCCCTGGCAATTCGAATATTAAACCCGTTGTGACAGCCAGATGGCGGCGCGGCAGCCGGCTTTGATTCCGGCCGAAAGCAAGGTATAGCCCGGCGTTTGTTCGGCCCCATGATCAAGGGCGGTTTGCCGGTGTTCATTTTCCTCAGCGCGAAATTCTTCAAGAGTGGCGGCCAGGGCCGGTTCTTTGGCGGCCAGGTCTTTGATTTGGTCTGCGTAATGCGCGTCGATGGTTTCCTCGACGGCGGCGGTGCAGGCCATGGCCGCTGTGGTGCCCATCAGCGCGGTGGCGGCACCCAGGGCATATCCGGCCACATGCCAAATCGGCCCCAAGCTTGTGGGACGAACGCCGCGTTCCTGCAGTAAATTGTCGAAGGTTGCCAAGTGGCGGCCTTCCTGGGCTTCCATATGTTGGATGGTGGCGCTCAGGGGATGACTGTCGCCCAGCACATCCAGTTGGCCACGATAAATGCGGGCAGCCCCATATTCACCGGCATGATCGACCCGCAACGCCCGGCGGACTTTTTCAGCATGGGGCATCGTCCCGGGGAGGCTGTCCGCGGTTTGGTTGTGAGTGGGCGCGGTGGTGGGGGTTTTGGTCATGGCTCGCTCCGTCTGGCTAAAGCGCCGCGCACGGCCAAAGCGGCCAGTGCTGCCGAGAGAATGAGGTTATACCCGGCCATCGAGATGCCGAACATCGACCACGGGATTTCGTCGCAGCGGACCAACGGGCGGGCATACAAATCCTGGAGCATTTCCTGAACGGTCGTGCCTTGTAAGGTGACGTTGCTGCAGGTGGTCTCGCCGACCCACCATTTTTGCTCGATGCCGACGTGGTATCCGGCGATCCCGGCCCCGACCACCAGAGCAATGCCGGCGGCCAGCAAAAACACCATGGCCCAATCCCGTTTGCCGGGGCGATCGGCGACAATGGCCAAAGCGCCAAGCGGGATTGCCGCCATATGGGCATAACGCTGCCACCAGCACATCTCGCACGGCGGAAGCTTGCCGATATATTGAAAGCCATAGGCACCGAGCAGCAGGGCCAGACTGCCTAAGGTAACGATGCGGGGAATGTGCCGATCAACGAAGGTCATCATGCTCACACTATATATATTTTAAGGCGAGGAAGCCACCGATCACCAAGCCGAACCCGGCCAGGCTCACGAGCCCCAGGCGTTTTTCGATAAATTCGCGAATCGGGGGGCCGTAATACTTCAACAGGGCAGCAATCATGAAAAAGACCGCCCCGCGCGATGCCAGGCTGGCCAGGCCAAAGGTCAGCAGGTTAAGCTGGGTCATGCCGCTGGCGATGGTGATGACCTTGTAGGGGAACGGGGTAAAGCCGAAAAAGGCGACGATCCAGGCTCCCCATTGGTTGTATTGCTCGCTAAATGCCGCGAATTTTTCTTCGGCATGGTAGAAGTGAATAACCTGCTGGCCAATGGCATCGAACAGGAAATAGCCAATAGCATACCCTAAATATCCGCCCAGAACGGAGCCCGTGGTGCAGGCGGCGGCGATCGTCCAGGCCCGTGTCGGCGCCGCTAAAATCATCGGTAGCAGCAAAGCATGAGGCGGGATCGGGAAAAACGAGCTTTCGATGAAAGCAATACCAAAAAGCCACCAGAGCGCGTGGGGATGAGCCGCAAGAGCCATCGTCCGGTCGTATAAACGTCTCAACATCAAATACTTGCCTTTTTTTACGAAAAGGCAGTTTGGCGAAAATGATTGCGCGGTCAACTCTCTTTCTCATTGACGGGTGCGTGTCCATCGCTATTATGCCCAAACCTTGACGCGGTCCGATGCCCGGGTGGCGGAATTGGTAGACGCGCCGGACTCAAAATCCGGTGGTAGCGATATCGTGTCGGTTCGAGTCCGACCCCGGGCACCATTTTCTCCCCCTGCATTTCTCCTTACTTTTCGGTTCTGCTTGCCCCCGGCTGACCCTGCTTTGTGTCACCGATTGCCGCGATTAACTCATTTGAAAATTCTATCAGACATTGGCTACTGCCAATTGGATATTGGGAGTAATGATGGTCATGACGCGGTTGATTGAGCGGTAAAAGGCAAAAGCATGTCCTCTCCTAAAACAGCATTAATCACAGGCGGTACATTCGGGATTGGGGCGGAGACGGCGCTTGGCATGGCGCGGGCTGGTTTGGATGTGGTTATTGTCGGGCGCGATCAGGAAAAAGCACAGCGAGTGTTAAAGCGCATCGCTGCCGAAGCGCCGCACAGTCGGGCGCGTTTTGTTGCGGCGGATTTGTCGCATCGGGCTGGTGTGCGGGCGTTCGCCGATACTATACGCGGCGATTACGCGCGCCTTGATGTGTTGGTGAACAATGCTGGTGGTATGTTTGCGACGCGATCGGTCACGGCCGATGGTTTTGAGCGGCATTGGGGCCTTAATCATCTCGCGTATGTGCAAATAGTGTTGGAAATGTTGCCTCTTTTAAAACAAGCATCTGGGGGGCGGATTATCAATGTTGCGTCCAATATGTATAAACGCGGGCGCATCAACTTTACCGATCTTCAGGCCGAGCATAGGTACACCATGCTGTCGGTCTATAGCCAATCCAAGCTGGCCAATGTGATGACGACGTTTGTCATGGCGCGGGGACTTGCGACGTCTGGTATCACGGTCAATTGTTTGCATCCCGGTGTGGTTGATACCGGCCTTATCGTCAATGCTGGCGGTTTCTGGCAATCGGTGTTGGGGCTGGCGCGCCCATTCATATTGTCAGCCGCTGACGGGGCGAAAACATCGATTTATCTGGCAACGTCTGCAGACGTCAGCGCGGTCACCGGGCACTATTTTATTCGCAACAAAATCAGGACGACAACGGCAGCCAGTCGCGATCCGGAAATGCAATCGCGGTTATGGGCGGTAACGCTCGCTCATCTTCAAATGGATGATCCGTTTGCGCAGTCGTAACCCGAGCGATGATCTTGGGTCAGGGTACGACTGGGCTTCGGTATCGGTGATTGTTTTATTTTGTCGTATAGCCGCCGTTGACCAGAATGGTTTGCCCGGTCATCCACCAACCGTCGGAAACGAGAAAACGGATATACGGCACGATATCTTCGATATCGGTCAGGCCGGTTTTTGAAAAGCCGGATAAGGCCGCGGCTGTTTTGTGGTAAGCGACCGCGCCTTCGCCTTCGGCGGGGTAAAAGAACGGTGTGTCCATGGGGCCAGGGCCAATCGCGGTCACCGATATGCCGCGTTTGCCAAATTCTTTCGATGCGGCGCGTGTGAAATGTTCAACGGGGGCTTTGGTCCCGGCGTAGGCGGCATAGAATGGTGTGAAGGCACCCAATAAGGATGTGACAAGCGTGCAAATCTTGCCGTTGTCTTTGACGTGAAGGCCTGCTTCTTTCAAAAAGAAGAACGCCGATTTGGCGTTGACGTCGCTCATGTCGTCATATTCTGCTTCGGTAATTTCGACGATTGGTTTTTTCAATACTTTACCGACGGTGTTGATGGCGATATCCGGTTGGCCGACGGCGTCGATGGTGTCTTGGAACAATTTCTCCATGGCCCGAGCACTGGTCAAATCGGCACGGAAGGCAACGGCGTCAGCGCCTGTGTCTTTGATGGCGGCGACGGTTTTGACGGCGTCGTTTTCGGCGGTATAGCTATTGTAGTGGATGGCGACCGCCTTGGCGCCGTGTTGGGCGAGATCCCGGGCCAAAAGGCCCCCCAAATTCTTAGCGCCTCCGGTGATGAGAACGGTTTTCCCTTTAATGCTATGGTCGGCCATATTTATTCCTGACATGAATACAAAATTGCACAATTTACAATTGAGATAGGATCCAACGATTGGCGCCCTATGAAGTTGCTCTCCTATCACCGGATTCAGGATATCGTCTGGAAATTTGATATAAAGCTGTCTATTCTGACATAACTTGTCGTATTTTCTGGACAATGCTGAGGCTGCACAGTGGACCGGATTGATTTATTCCGCATTTTTACCCGCGTGGTGGAATGCGCGAGCTTTACGCGGGCGGCGGATACGCTGGATATGCCGCGATCGTCGGTATCGGCTGCGGTGCAAGAGCTTGAGCAAAAGGTCGGTGTCCGACTGTTGCACAGAACCACGCGGCAGGTGGCCCCAACCCAGGATGGTTATGCGTTTTATGAACGGTGCCTGCGGCTCATTACGGATATGGAGGAAGCAGAAAACCTGTTTCGGCAGGCGGTCGGGCCGTCGGGCAAGCTTCGCGTCGATGTGCCGGGGCGGATTGGTCGTTTGATCATTGCGCCGCGCTTGCCGGAATTTTTTGATTTTTATCCGGATATCAAAATCGATCTCGGCGTCACCGACCGGGCTGTTAATCTCATTGAAGACAGCATCGATTGCGTGGTGCGGGTCGGCCCGTTACAGGATTCGAGTTTGATCGTGCGCTCCATCGGTCAGTTGCAATTGATCAATGTGGCGAGCCCGCTTTATCTTGACCACCACGGCATTCCGAAAACGCCGGCTGATCTTGCCGACCATTGGGCTGTTCAATATGCGTCGCCATCCAATGGGCGGGTCGAAGACTGGGAATGGTTTGATCATGGCAGTCGGCAAAGCTGCGTTATGAACGGCCGCGTCACCGTCAACAGCGCGGAATCTTATATCGCTTGCTGTTTGGCGGGACTGGGACTTATTCAGATCCCGAAATACGACGTTCAGGCGCATCTTGATGCGGGGGAGTTGATTGAAGTTATGCCTGAATACCAGGCGGAACCTATGGCCATTGCGCTTTTGTATCCGCATCGCCAGCATTTATCGCGGCGGCTGCAAGTTTTTGCCGATTGGCTTGTGGATATTCTAAAGCAAAAAGTTTTGTGAGGCCCGGAATGAGGATGGCGGCAAGAATATGGTTATCCACATAATGGGTAGAGTGCATTTCACAGAACGATCATCGTTTTGGCCGATGATGCGATCATTATAAGAATGACGGGACAGTATGAACGACATTGATCGATCGCCACATGCGCAAAAACTTCAGTTACAAAAAGCACGGCCGGGGATTGTCGAAATTTTCTTGGCGTTCTTGAAGCTTGGGCTGACGTCTTTTGGTGGACCGATTGCGCATATCGGATATTTCCGGGATGAGTTGGTGGTGCGGCGTCGATGGATCGATGACGCGGGTTATGCCGATCTTGTGGCGCTGTGTCAGTTTTTGCCGGGGCCGTCCTCAAGCCAAGTTGGATTTTCATTGGGTGTTTTGCGCGGCCAGAGTCTTTGGGGCGGGCTTGCGGCTTGGCTCGGCTTTACACTGCCGTCGGCGGTGTTACTGGTATGTCTCGGCCTTGGTGCGGC
>JBBCIP010000164.1:0-2837 GCA_037189785.1 Alphaproteobacteria bacterium | reverse complement strand
AACCGGCCTTCGCTCCACCAGCTCCAGCCTCCATAAATCGCAGCAATCACAAGCGCAGCACCAACACCGTATAACGCCATTTTGCGTGTGCCCGAGGCCATAGTCGTCTCCACCTTTTTGCCCGGGGTTATAGCGGGCGCGAATCTATGCTGGTATTAATGAGTACCGTTTGTTATGTATGGTACCGTACAGTACCGTTGTCAATCAAAATCTCTGCGCTAAGCTATGTGATACATGCGGGGGAGGGAGACGCCATAGTCATGACCAATGCAGCACTAAAACCTGAAATTAAGCCAAGCCGCGGTGATTTACGCCGCCAAGCCATTGTCCAAGCCGCATCAGATGTATTTTTGGAAAGTGGTTTTGCTGGCACCACCCTCGATAAGATTATCGAACGATCGGGCGGGTCGCGTCGTACGGTCTATGAGCATTTCGGCAATAAGGAAGGGTTGTTCGGCGCGGTCGTCGGGCAGTGCTGCGAAAGCATTTTATCCGATCTAGAACATGTTGATATTTATGGGCTTTCAGTCCGTGATGCGTTGATTTTGATCGGTACAACTCTGGTCCAGGCGATCACCTTGCCGCAGAATTTGGCGGTCTTTCGTTTGGTCGTCAGTGAAGTCGCCCGGTTTCCAGAATTGGGTGAGCAATTTTATCAAAAAGGCCCGCAACTGGGCATGTCCCGCTTGGCCGACTATCTCAGTTATCAAGTGACGCAAGGTCATTTGAAGCTGGACGATCCAGAGCTTGCGGCCCGCCACTTCAGCGGCTTGGTCAAATCCGAGCTTTATTTCAAGGCCGTCTTATTGCCCAATTATACGCCGACGGCGGAGCAAATCCGCCACGACGTGGAAATCGGGATCGACCTGTTTTTAAACGGTGCCCGCGGCAAATCCCCAGGCGCCTAAGATCTTGACGCCTAAGATCTTTAAGAATTCAGGATATTAAACCTGGCCCCACAGGTCATACGGGTCGGCATCATCGATGATGACCTTGACGATCGAGCCGACGGCCAGGTCATGACCGTTGGTGACATAGACATTGCCGTCGATTTCGGGAGCGTCGCCCTTACTGCGGCCAATGGCCCCGTCCTCGTCAACTGTATCGATGATGACATCCAGTGTCTGCCCGACCTTGCGGTCCATGCGGCGGGCAGCGATCGGTTGCTGTGCGGCCATAAAGCGATGCCAGCGTTCTTCCTTGACGTCTTCCGGCACGGCCCCGTCCAACTCGTTGGCGCGGGCGCCATCAACGGCTTCGTATTTAAAGCAGCCGACACGATCCAGCTCGGCTTCTTCCATCCAGTCCAGAAGGAATTGGAAGTCTTCCTCGGTTTCGCCGGGGAAGCCGACGATGAAGGTGGAGCGTAGGGTTAAATCCGGCACAATGCTCCGCCACTTATGGATACGGTCCAAAACTTTTTCATGGTCGGCCGGGCGACGCATCGCTTTCAGCACCTTCGGGCTCGCATGTTGGAACGGAATATCTAGGTAAGGCAATATCTTACCTTCCGCCATCAGCGGCATCACCTGATCCACATGGGGATAAGGATAGACATAATGGAGCCGAACCCAAGCGCCCAGGTCGCCCAAGGCGGCGGCAAGATCGGTCATATGGGTTCTGACCGGCGCGCCCTTCCAATCATAGGAGGCATGTTTTAAATCAACACCATAGGCCGAGGTGTCTTGGGAGATAACCAGCAATTCCTTAACGCCGGCGTCAACGAGCTTTTCGGCTTCTCGCATTACGGCGTGAACCGGGCGGCTGGCCAACTTGCCGCGCATCGACGGAATGATGCAAAAGCTGCACGTGTGATTACAACCTTCCGAGATTTTCAAATACGCATAATGCCTTGGCGTCAATTTGATGCCTTGCGGCGGGACCAGATCCACGAACGGGTCATGGGAGGGTGGCGCGGCTTCGTGGACGGCATCGACCACGGCTTCATACTGGTGCGGTCCGGTGACGGCTAAAACTTCCGGATAGGCATCGCGGATCGACTCAGCTTCCGCGCCCATGCAGCCGGTCACAATGACGCGGCCATTTTCAGCCATCGCTTCGCCTATGGCATCTAGGGACTCCTGCTTGGCGCTATCCAAAAAGCCGCAGGTATTGACGATCACCACATCGGCTCCGCCATATTCCGGGGCAATGGAATAGCCTTCGGACCGTAGTTTGGTCAGAATGCGTTCGGAATCCACCAGGGCTTTGGGGCAGCCTAGGCTCACGATCCCGACTTTTGGCGGGGCTTTAATCGATTTTGTGGCGGTCTGTGTCATGGCGCTTATATAGCGCCACGCCGCGGCATCGTCCATCACGTCTTTGTGAACCCATTTCTTTATGCAAGGGACGGTGTTGACAGGGATGGTATTAATGAGTACCTTTGCTGCACCTGCACAGTGTTTCGTGGAGGTCGCCGTCCCAATCAAGCAAACTGAGTAGCGTAGTGGTTTTTGCTTCTGTGTGGGGCGGCGAGGGGGACTGCCTAAGCTTTGAAGCCAAGGATTAGACCGGAATCCGCTCTTTAAGCTCGCGCCTTAAAACTTTTCCCAGTGGATTGCGCGGTAGCGACTCAACAATTTCCAATCGCTCCGGCATTTTGAAAACAGCCAGACCTTTTTCGTGAAGGTAGCTGGTCAAATCTTCAAGCGTCACCGTTTCGCCGGGTTTTGGTACGGCAAAAGCACACACGCGTTCTTCCATCACCGAATCCGGCAATCCGACCACGGCGACGTCGGCCAATTTAGGATGACCTGCCAACAGCGTATCGATTTCGTCGGGAGATATTTTCATGCCGCCACGCACGATGATGTCCTTGGCGCGACCAAGAAAACGAT
>JBBCIP010000163.1:0-5952 GCA_037189785.1 Alphaproteobacteria bacterium | reverse complement strand
CGGCTACGGCGACGGCTACGGCTACGGCTACGGCTACGGCGACGGCTACGGCAACGGCAACGGCAACGGCTACGGCGACGGCTACGGCAACGGCGACGGCTACGGCAACGGCTACGGCGACGGCTACGGCTACGGCAACGGCGACGGCTACGGCAACGGCAACGGCAACGGCTACGGCGACGGCTACGGCAACGGCCAATACTAGGAGGCTAAGGTGAACATCTGGTCTGACGACATCGAGAAAGCAGCGGCGGATTGCAGCTACGGCGACGACCACGCCGATCTGACCGGCATGCTGACAGATCTTACGCTCGCGAAAAGCCGTCTCGAGACTTACGCGAAATGCAATCCGATGCGGGATTTGAAAATGGCGATCGCGGGATTGGACGATGTGATTTCGGACGTGACGGCTGAGCGTGAATACGCAGGCGAGAAGTTGCACGAATATGCGGCGCATCTGAAATGCGCGGGGAGGATTTGAGATGACCTCACCATATCTCAACCGCCCGCTGCGCACGCAGGAAGCTGCGCGAATTGATTTCTACAACAAACGCCGCGCGTTGTTTTCGTTGGCTACAGACAGCCAGCGCCGCGCACTGATTACCGAGTGGATGAAAGAAATAGCAGTTGAGTTCAAAGCCCCGAATAATAATGGAGGAGATGACAATGGCAGATCGTTACCGGCGGCATGAGGCTGATGATCTCGAAGAAAGCTACCGTCGCGGCATGGTGGATGATTACGGCACGCCGGATAATCCATACGAGGGTAAGACGTGGCCGCGTTGGTTTTTGATCTTGGCGCTCGTGTTCTTCTGGGGGCCGATTATCGGATGGTGGTTGGCATGAACGGACCAGAAATGATCGCGATATTTATCCAGCCAATAATCTGTTTAGCGTTTCTTGTTTTTGTCATCTTTTTTATGGGGACATCAAAATGAGACACCTCACACAATCCCCGCCAGTGTTCCCCCTACCCCATTTAATGCGGCGTGTAGCGCGGTTCTGGCGGAGGGAGCGGTTCAACCCGGCGTTTTGGTTCACGGTGTTCGGCATTGCAGCCCCGGCGGCGATTATGATGCTACACGTTGCGCCGCAGGTGTTGGGAATTGGGACGGGGTGGAGATGAAATCAGAGCTTGTGGATCTTGCGGGAATACTCCGCCATGAAACGGAAAAAGCTTTTCTCGTTGACTTCGGAGAAGACAAACCAATCTGGCTTCCAAAAGCGCAGGTCGAGAACAATGGCGATGGGACATTCACTCTTCCCGAGTGGCTGGCTCTTGATAAAGGCTTAATTTAACTCCCCCGGCGGTGGCCTCTCGTGCCATCACTGCGCAAGTCCCCCCTGTGCGCGGTTGCTACCCCCACAGGGGCCACCACCAGGTGAGTTAGTTTAATTGAGAGTGCTTCTGTGGTGGCGGCGGTGTGGAAAGTCGCAGACACACAAAAGATTATGGAGAGGGGCGAGTCCGGATCTCAGCTACCAACGTCTGTTCGAGTCAGGGACTTAATCTTTGAAGCAGGACTAGCGCCCTGCCCGCCACCGCAAAAGCACTCGAAAGGATGGATGATGACAGAAGATGATCTAACTAAATTTCTTTCTGAAAATAAAGAAGCTGTTATGGCGGCGACTCGTGCGGCAGTTATTGAGAAGATACAGGAGTCTATCAAATGGTCTTTACCATCGACCATTACGGACATCGTTCGTGATTTTCTTGAAAAAGAAATAGCGCCTGAGATTGCAAAAGAACTTGCTGCACAAAAAGGTCCGATTCTTGCTGCAGCTAAGAAATCCGCAGTAGCTCTATCCAACACATTAGCCGAAAAAATGATGGAACAATGCGTAAAGAGCTTAGATGGGTATCGCGCCGAAAAGGTTTTTAAGGCTCTGCTTGGTGCAGATGGAAGGTATTAAAAAATGGAAAGCGCCTCAATTCGTAAGCCTGAAATGCTCGGCCACAACATGCCGCCCGCATCGCCATTTGATTTGATCTCGCAAAAGATCAACGATCTATACGATGAGGCTAAAAACTTCTGCGATGGCGAGCCGATCAATACGCAAGGCCAAGCGGATGCTGTCGGTAGGCTACTGAACGAAATCCGTGCCGCCGAGAAGGAAGCCGACGCGCTCCGCAAGGATGAAGTAAAGCCCTATGACGACGGTAAATCAGAAGTCCAAGCCCGCTATGCCCCATTGATAGCTGACACCAAAGCCATGCGCGGTAAAACCGTTCTCGCTGCTGAGGCCTGTAAGGAGGCGCTTAGGCCTTGGTTGATTAAGCTTGATGAGCTAAAGCGGGCAGCAGCAGAGGCCGCACGGAAAGTGGCGGCAGAAAAAGCCATACTTGCACGTGAAGCAGCCCAACAAGCGGCTGCCGATGATCTAGCAGCGAGAGAAGCGGCTGAGGCTCTAATTGCAGAAGCAAAGAAAGCCGAAGCACAAGCCAGCAAGGCCGAGAAAGACACGGCAAAGGCAAGCGGTGGCGCTGGCCGGGCTGTATCTCTCCGCACGGTTAAAACGCCTGCCATCGCGGACCTAAACGCTGCGGTTAAATACTATTGGCAAACAAACAGAACGGACTTTGAAGCCTTGGTCCTACGCCTGGCCGAGCTTGATATCAGGGCTGGCAAAGGCTCCATACCAGGCATTGAAATTAAAGAAGAAAGGATTGCTCAATGAGCACCGCGCTCGCAACTGTGCGGCAGACCTCCATAGCCGCCTACAACGACGATCAGGTCGATCTCATAAAGCGCACGATTTGCAAAGGATCTACCGATGATGAATTGCAGTTGTTTCTATATCAGGCCACGCGCACGGGATTAGACCCCCTTGCCCGTCAAATATACGCGGTCAAACGATGGGATGCGAAAGAACGTCGCGAAACCATGTCTATCCAGACATCGATTGATGGCTTTCGACTGATCGCAGAACGGAGCGGCAAATACGCAGGTCAAATTGGCCCCTTTTGGTGTGGCGATGATGGCGTGTGGAAAGACGTTTGGATATCCAACAAAGCTCCTGCCGCAGCCAAGGTTGGTGTTGTCCGATCTGACTTCAAAGAACCATGTTGGGGGGTGGCTCGGTTTTCCGCATACGCCCAAACCAATAAAGACGGTCAACCTTCCCGCATGTGGAGCACAATGCCCGATGTGATGACCGCAAAATGTGCCGAAGCGCTGGCCCTTCGCAAAGCATTCCCGCACGAACTTTCAGGCCTCTATACAAACGATGAAATGGCCCAAAGCTTGAGTGATGCGGAGCCTGCGCAACCCGCTCAGCAAAACGGCGGCGTGGTGCGCAACGATAACGGCAGGTATGAAGGGCTAACAGGCCCACACAAAACGAAGACAGATTTACAAAACGCTCTCAGGGCCATCACACGCGATCTCGAAGGCATCACTGACGCAGGCGAACTTGGCGGGTTCCTGTTGGACAACGAACCCACGATCAATCAATTGAAAAAGGATTTCCCCGATTGGTACGACCGGGAACTCTCCGCGACCAATGACTTCGAGGGGCTTAAACAGCGCATAGATAGAACACGCCAGCGCATTACTGAAGACGCTTTCCCAGGTGACACGCAATGAGAAAAACACATGACCTAGCCGTGGTCACCGGCAGCTACCAGAAAGACGGGGCGACCAAAAACCGCTATCAGAATATTGGCGTGGTGCTCGAAGGCGAACGCGGGCCGATGATATTGCTGGATAAGCATTTCAATCCAGCCGGTATCGAAGGCAAAGATGGTCGAATAGTCGTCAGCATGTTTGCGGTCAAAGACGAATACGATCAGCGCGAAACGCCACGTCACAATACATCCAGCAAGCAAGAAAGCTACAGCGCCGGTCTTGACGACGAAATCCCATTTTAGGTGATAAATGATCCTGCTCCGCAAAGAAATGACCATGAAAGACTACCGTTTTTATCCGTCGCTGATACCAACGGATGCGGCTTCGGCGGAAGCGTTGCGGGCTTTGCCGGACGGGACCGTGGTTGCGGTGGAAGCAAAACGCGCACGGAGCCCTGACCATCACCGTAAATTCTTCGCGCTGCTCAAAGTCGCTTTCGATAACCAACAAACCGATTTCCGCAGCATCGATACCATGCTCGACGCCATCAAGATCGCAGTCGGCCATGCTGAGATGCGCGAAACGTTTACGGGTGAAAAATACTGGTATCCGAAATCGATCAGCTTTCACAACATGGGCCAGCAGAAGTTCAACGAATTTTACGACAAAGCGCTTGATGTTATTTGCGAACACATCATGCCGGGCACAGATCGCGAAACGCTTGAGAATGAACTGAGGACAGCAGCATGATGACCGAGCCGCAGCACAAGCTTTACGATTTCATTAAGCATTTCATCGCGAAGCATGGATACGGGCCGTCCTACGATGAAATGAAGGACGCGATTGGTCATAAATCGAAGGGAAGCGTAGCCCAACTGATTGATCGACTAGAGGAACGCGGGCTTGTTCGTCGTGTTGCTTAAAAAAGCCGTGCGATTGGAATTGTTACAAATGGCTGGCAGCCGATTGAAACAGCGCCAAAAGACGGAACTGCAATCTGGGGTGCATTCAAAAAGACAATAGACTCACCAACACTAAAACGTTGGGAAGGCGTACAAACGTCGATCCAACATGAAGGCTACACATCGCCTAGCGGATACGACATGGGTTGGTCCGCACTAAGATCGGGGGTCGGCGGAATATCTGACGAAGCTTTCGCAGGCTGGATGCCGCTGCCGGAAGGACCAAGATGATCCGCCGCCTCCGCACATGGCTGTTCTGGCGCAAGCACAACCAGATTAAAGCGCGTCTTGATGCGGCGCTGGCCAGGGCGCGGAGTAATGCTGCGAATAAAGGATGGGCGACGAGGAGAAAGAGACATGCAGATTTATAACGTGCCGCTGGAGTGGGTCTGGGAGGATAACCAGGACTGCTACGTGGCTAATGCACAATTTGGGAATTATTGGTTAAAGCCAGATTTCTGCGGAAAGCAGTTATTTTCCTATCGTTACGGCGACAATAGATGGGAAACATTTAATTCTCTCGAAAAAGCAAAAGCCGCCGCGCAAGCCCACTGGAACGAGCGCGTGTCTCCGATAATTCAGGCGTATTTGGATGGGGTGAAGTGATGAAGATATTTGCAAAGTATAAAATTGAGACCACTTTCCATGGACGTTATGTTGTCTATAAAAGAAAATTTTTATGTTGGCAGTGGGAATGGAAAGAAAATGACCTTCAATCGGCTAGAAAATATATTGAGGAGCAAATCGCCAAGGATTCCTACAAGCCTTACGTCGAGTACTGGTAATGCAAGCGGTCCGAGCCCGGAGGCGCGCCGGTCAAGTGCCTGTAGTGCAATCTTGGCTCGGGTAAATCTAACCGGGGAGCCGCAGAAAGGAATGATGATGAGTCTGCCTTATGAGAAGGCCACAAGCGGAGATAAAGCGTATCAGGATATTCAAAAGATCCTGAGTAGCTTCGGGTGTGACGAATTTGGAATGCTAACCAACTCAACAGAGGGCTATTCCTTAATTCATTTCCGCCAGCGTGACCGCATCGTTCAGTTGCGGGCGTCTTGGAAGGGCTACGCTTCTGTTTGGCTTAAAAAGAATCCATGGAACCACAGAATGAAGCGATCGCGTGACAGCCATGCTGAACTGGCTCTGCTAAAAGGTAAGGTCGCCGCACCATCGATATTACGAGATTGGGTTAAGGCTCAAGTCACAGCAATTGAATGTGGCCTCATGCCATTCGAGGAAGCGTTCATGCCCCAGATGTTACTGCCAGATGGATCACGTCTAATTGAAGCCGTGCGGAACAATTACCTCCTTGAAGCGCCGAAGGAATTATGATGACCAACACCGAATTAAAGCCGTGCCCGTTTTGTGGACATTTGCCAGCTATGTACGAAGACTGGCATAGCGCCACAGCCTTAAACATAGAA
>JBBCIP010000162.1:0-4489 GCA_037189785.1 Alphaproteobacteria bacterium | reverse complement strand
TGCCTCCCGCTTGATGAGACCTCTCGTCGCGGTAACCGGCCAAATGGTGAACACACGCGGGCGCGTGTTTTGCGGTTCTTGCCTTGTGGCGGGGTTAAGGACCATCAAGCAAAACCCCCCGCGTGTGAACCATTTGGGGGGCAACATTTTTCGCCAGTGTTTTCCCGGTATTTTCCCCCAGCATTTCCCCCCAGTATCTTCCCCAAATATTATCAGGGCATTTTCCAAACACTTTGAAGACTATTGACGCCTGATTAAGCGTTGGGGGTCAGCGGTAATGTCGTCGTGTTTTTCTTTTGCTTTAAGACAAAGCTGGTGCTGACCGATCGCACCGCTGGAATTTGCAAAAGTACGGTACTGAGGAAGTTTTCATAAGCGCTCATGCTCGGGGCGGTGACTTTCAGCAAATAATCATATTCACCACTGGTCGAGCAGCATTCCAGCACGGGAGCAGCGGCTTCTATGGCTTGATCGAACGCCTCCACCGTCTCGCCGTGATGGTTTTCGAGCATGACATGGGCGTAGGCCGTGATGTGAAGGCCGACGGCATCCGGTTGAAGCAGGGCGGTATAGCGTTGGATGATACCGTCTTCTTCCAGGCGGCGCACGCGGCGCCAGCATGGCGAAGGGGATAGACCGACTTTATCGGCCAGATCATGATTGGAGATCCGACCATTCATTTGAAGTTCGGCCAGGATCTTGACGTCCATAGCGTCGATAGCGCTCATAAAGAGTCCTCAGCAGCAGATGTTATAGCTAAGCTATGCCAAGAACACTTTATAGCAGGGTTGATTATTTTTAGAAGTCGCTCGATGCGGGAACGATCTTGCCAATCGGTGTTTTGGGGTCAGATGCCTGAGCAAAGCCCGAGGTCATGATTTCCACCATTCTGGCATCCCGCGCTTGGGAGCTTTGACCGCCCATGACCACGCCAATAAGCTTCTTGCCGCCACGATTGGCTGAAGCGATCAGGTTAAAGCCCGAGGCGTTGGTAAAGCCGGTTTTCAAACCATCCGCGCCTTCGAAGCTTTTCAAGAAGCGGTTGTGGGAATTGATGACTTGGCCATTCCAGTCAAAGTTCCGGACGTTGAAATAGGAATAATAGCCGGGGAAATCTTGTTGCATGCGGATCGCTAAGGTCGCCATATCGCGCGCAGTTGTCCACTGGTCCTTGTTGGGCAGGCCCGATGCATTGCGGAATTCGCTGTTCTTCATGCCGATTTTATGGGCCGTTTCGGTCATATGGGCGGCAAATTTGGCTTCGGATCCGGCCAGATAATCACCAATCGCAGCGGCGACATCGTTGGCTGAACGAACGACAAGAGCTTGAATAGCTTCATGAACCTCGATTGTCTCGCCGGGCTTTAGGCCTAGGCGGGATGGGGCCTGATTGGCGCCGTTGCGGCTCATCGGGATCTTGTCCAGCATGTCGATACGCCCGGCATCCAGTTCGCTGAATAGGACGTAAAGGGTCATCACCTTGGTCAATGACGCTGGACGGCGGCGCTCATCAGCGCTACGGGCATGCAGAACGGTGCCCGAATTAGCGTCACGAACAAGCGCCGCATATGGCGGGGTATAGGGGGCAGGTTGTTTCTTGGCTTGGGTTTTCTTCGGAGCTTTGCGTTTTTCGGCGGCCACAGCAGCGGTCGTCGGCACAGCCAACAACGGCGCGGTAAAGCTGGCCAGCATGAAAACAGCCGCACAGCGAGCGAAAAGTGACTGTTTCCAGCTTCCTTTTTTGCTTGCTAAGCTTAGTCCCTGCAAAACCATATCCTCCCTACCAAAACCGGAATCTTCCTAAACGGCTGGACCATTCCGCCTTAATCTAAACATAAGGGTAAATTTACTGAATTATCCTTAAAAGAATCTAATCACGAGTCTGTGTCAAGCCAAAAAACGTGTTTTGAGATGATCCGGCAAGGGGTTAGACGGCCTTTATCAGATCCCACGCGAGTTATTGCCGCAGAATGCCGTGTTCATAGTGGGCTCATACAGGGCTCATCTTGCTTTTTTTACGGAAATATGGTTTTCTCGCTGGCATGTGTGACGCAATAAACAAACGAATGTGCAGCATTCGAATTACAGTCCCGGCCCTCCTCTGAGGTTCCGGGTAATTCCTGTTGTCGAATCAATGCGCTAGTTTGTTTGATTTTCCGAGAAAGATTGCGTCATGACCGCTTTAGCAGCAAATTTACAATCCCATCAAAACAGTACTGTTCACTTCACCGTTCAGGCGACGGCTGATCCTGCGACATTGTCGCGTGTGGTCGAGTACTTTGCCTTGAATAACATTCTGCCAGAAACCGTACGGTGTCGGCATTTCGTGAATGGTAATCTGGTGATCGATATCCGTGTAAAGGGTCTGGATGACCAGCGAGTCAGCATTCTGGCCAATAAACTGCGATCTTGCGTCTTGGTTTATGGCGTCGGTGTTGAGGTTTTGGCGGTCGGTACGTATTTGGACGAGTATCGGGCTACGCGCGCCGTCGCCTAATATCAATTAGGTAATTGGTTGGTGCTTATTTGCTGGGTGTCGTCAGCACCGCGCAGCCTTTTTCTGCGAACGGGGTTTTGACGGTGAAGCTCGGGTTCTCCTCCGACCACCAGGCCACGATATCTTTTTCAAACGGGCGCGCGGCGTCATCCAGAAAAACGGCCGCCCCGGGCGCAAGCCGTGTGAATAACAGTGGCCCCGCCGGATAGCGGGCGTGATCGCGGGTTAGTTCCGGTGGTCCATCAATAACCAAAAGATCAATCGGCTGATCGATCGTCAGTTTTTTCAGGTCATACCAGGGCCAGTTTTGTTCCCGCAGACTGTGGGCCACAAGGGGGGCTGTGATTACCGTTGCATAATTGTCGAGTTTGTAGTGACGCAAATTCTGGCGGGTGGCTTCCGCGTACTCTGCGTCGTGCTCCAGGCTATAGACATGGCCGAGACCGTTTAATTGGGCGGTTCGGGCGAGCACAAGCGTTGATACGCCACTCGAGCACTCGACGATGATGCGAGGTTGCGCCGCGCGGGCATGGCGGGCTATGGCCAGAAGGAAATCGGGTGATGCGGCCCAGCCACGGGTCGGCGGCAACCCTTGGGGCAAATCCAGTTCGTGTTCCAGAGTGTGCAGCAGTTGCAATTGTTGCGATGTTTCAACGAGCTTCGTGGTTCCGAGGCTACCGACCGCTGTTCTGATATCATAAAGCATCAGATGCATTTTACGGATTTTATGGGTGAGGAGCGCCAGTAAAGCTAAAATTACGAGAAACGTTACAATGACTACCACTTCGAACATTTGAATCCCTTACGAAGTTATTTCCGCCAGTATCGTTGCGCGGTCACCATCCAAATCAGGCACTTTGCCGCGGGACGTGGGGTCGTCGAAAGCCGACATTTTGATTGGATTGCCTGCCATGCGTAGTTGTCCGATATCTGCATCATCAACCGATACGACCATATTCCGTGCTTGGATTTGTGGGTCTGATAAGGCTTCCGCCACGCTATTGATCGGCCCGCAGGGGACCCCTGCTTGTTCCAAAACGCCCAACCAATGCTGTGTCGTATTGCCGTTCAAGACAGACTCCAAATCTTCTTTGAGGCTAGCGGCATTTTGTGTCCGAATTTCGTTCGTTGCATATTTCGGGTTGTTGATAAACTCCGGTTTGCCGAGGGCGTTGCATAGATTTGAAAATAAAGTGTTATTTCCGGCGGCGATAATGATGTGGCCGTTTGCCGTAGCATAGGCTTCGAACGGGGTAATGGACGGATGCCGCGCCCCCATCGGCCCGGGGGAGACACCGGTGGCCATATAGCGGGCGATGGCGTTTTCCAAAATGGCAATTTGGCAATCCAGCATGGCGACATCAATTTTCATGCCTTGGCCAGTTGTACTGCGATGAAAAAGCGCGGCATTAACACCAATGGCGGTGAAAAGCCCTGCCGTAATATCACCCACGGATGTGCCGACCCGGGTCGGCGGGCTGCCGGGATGGCCGGTAATGCTCATCAAACCGCCCATGGCTTGAACCACCATGTCATAGGCCGGGCGTTTGGCATATGGCCCACTGTGCCCAAAGCCTGATGCGGCGGCATAAATCAGGCGCGGGTAGTTGGCGTGAAGCATATCCCAGCCATAACCAAATTTCTCCAGCACACCGGCGCGGTAGTTTTCCACAAGCACATCGGCTTTTTCGAGCAAAGCCTCGAAGATAGCGCGATCGTCGTCGGCTTTGAGATTAAGGGCGATGCTTTCTTTGCCACGGTTCAGTGACATGAAATAGGCTGATTTTCCTTTTACAAAAGGCCCGATGGCGCGGGAGTCATCACCGGTCACGGGTGGTTCCACCTTGATGACCCGGGCGCCTAAATCTCGCAGCACCATGGTGCAATAGGGGCCGCCGAGCACGCGGGTGAGATCGATCACACGCAGGCCCGCAATGGCCCCCGCAATGGCTCCCGAAGATGGCTGTGTGGTCATGCCGCCTGCCTTTGATG
>JBBCIP010000161.1:0-8379 GCA_037189785.1 Alphaproteobacteria bacterium | reverse complement strand
GCTTCCATTTCCTCGGTCTTCGGTGGGAAGAATTCGAAAGATACGTTGACATCCCCCGGCGCGAAGGCAAATAAATTGGGGCGAAAATTAACGCCGTTCTCAGAAAGCTGCACCGTCATGCCGCCCGTTCCTTTCGATCTGCCTTTTGGTCTGAATTTTTTGTTGCCGGAACAGCAGGCTTTTCCGCCGTCCAGATAGAAACCGTCAATTTATCGCCACGCCCCTTCAAGTGTTCGACCCTACGTGGCTCCAACCGCGCGGCCTGAAACCAATCTTGGACTTCGTGTTCGGCAAATCCCAAACGGCGATGCGCATGGACATCACGCAACAGTTCGACTTCATGTGGCGCGAAATCAATGACCAGAGCCCGGCCATGAGGGCGCAAAACGCGACCGGCTTCCAGAATGGCCGCCATCGGATCGTCGGCATAATGCAACACTTGATGGAAGATAATAAGATCGACACTATTTTCCGGGAGTGGCAAATCATACATATCACCAAGACGGACCTGGCAATTATCAAGACCTTTGCGTTCGATGTTGGCACGCGCGACCGCAAGCATTTCCCGGCTCATATCGATGCCGATGGCATGACCCGCGCGACCCGCGAAAAGTTCAAGCATCCGCCCCGTGCCGGTACCGATATCAACCATTTCATCAATGTGCCGATCACCGAGAATGTTGATCAACTGACGCTCCACCTCCTCCTCGGCAATATGCAACGATCGGATCTGATCCCAGTCAGAGGCAACACGACCAAAATATTCGACAGCCGCCGCATTGCGGGCATGCCGCACCGCCGACAATCGTTCCTGATCCATCGACAGCACATGATCCTTATGCGGTAAAAAACCCAGGAGACGTCGCGCCAAGCCGCCGATGTCATCATCGGACGCCAAACGATAAAAAACCCACGTCCCTTCCCGAAAGCGATTCAGGACCCCGGCTTCGCACAAAAGCTTTAAATGACGCGAGACCCGCGGTTGACTTTGACGCAGGATTTGGGTCAGTTCGGTAACGGTCAACTCACCTTCCGCCAACAGCCCAAGAATTCGTAGGCGAGTCGGCTCCGCCACGGCTTTTAAGGCCGACAGCAGACTATCCATTGCCAAAGGCGCGACCGGCGCATCCATTTCCGCTCTCCGTTATCCAACCATCGCAACAGTCGAATAGAAAGATATAAAGATATCTTTATGTCTTTTACGCCTAGTCCCATAGTTTGTCAAAGGAGTTTTAAGATCTAAGTCGTAGTCTGGGCACCCTTTGCGACACACCGCAATTGCTCCAATTGTCTGGAAAGTCACCGAAAGCTGGCGCTGGGATCTAACCTGTGCTAACCGCTAAACCGGATGATGGGATAGGCGCTTTGGTGTTGGCCTGGGCATTGGGATGGGTAGTACTATAATAGGCCTGGTTTCAAGGGACGCGATTATGAAGACAAAAACGACAACCAATCAGCGCGGGCACGGCAAGCTGGCCATGACAGCCTTCGTTCTTGCTGGACTGATACTTTCGGGATGCGCCACCAAACCCCCAAAAAGCGACCCCATCGCTCGTGCAGAATATGAGCGTATCAATGACCCGCTCGAGCCTTTGAATCGCGCCACGCACGACTTCAACATGACCGTGGACCGCTTTATTTTAAAGCCGATCGCTCAGGTTTATCGGGCCATTTTTCCGAAACCGATTCGGAAAGGCATCACCAATGCGCTGGATAATCTGCAAGCCCCACTGATTTTCGCCAATGATATCTTGCAAGGCGAGTTTGATCGTGGCGGAGTGACGCTCGGTCGCTTTATCACCAATTCGACTATTGGTATTGCTGGACTTTTTGACCCCGCGACCAAAATGGGAATGGAAAAGCATACCGAAGACTTCGGTGAGACTTTGGCCGTTTGGGGCGTTGGAGAGGGTTTTTATCTGGTATTGCCATTCTTTGGCCCATCCAACCCTCGGGATGCCTTAGGCCGTGGCGTTGAATTCTTTGGCGATCCAGTCAGCATCGCCCTTGAAGACAATGACTTAAAAGAAGTCAGTTATGCCCGTACCGGCCTTGAAGTGGTCGACTACCGCGAGCGCAATATTGAAACGCTCGAGGATTTGGAACGCAATACCGGCGACCTTTACGCCACAATGCGTAGCGCCTATCGCCAAAATCGGGCGTTCCGGATCTCGAACGGTCGCGAAACGGGCGACGGAGTAGACGATCCATTTGCCACAGAGCTCGAATAGTTTTCTAAAAAACGTCGAAATATCTTACAGTTAGAATAAGGCGGCCACATGCTAGGCCGCCTTATTTATTGATATAAATATGTTTTTTCATATTAAGGTATTTGGCATATTTGTTGCTTTATTTAAATGACTTTTCATATGAATATTATTTTTAAATTGGACGTGTCATGGTTGAGAGTTTCTTTCGCATCGCTTTTATCAGCTTAGGCTTGGTTGCCGCGACCGTAGTGATGCCGGTGCATGCCGCCCCTTACATTGCCAATACCGGTATCGGCAATGAATATCACCTGACATTCGGCGAACTGCCGTTGGTGGCCAATGATATTGTCGACTATCAATTTTCCGAACTTGGCGTCACCTTTGGTAATTACCTGCGCTACAATCAGCAAGGTCAAGCGAATTTCCCTGGTGTTGAAGGCGATTATATCAGCGCCATTAACGTCACCCAGTTTTCCATTCTTTTTCTAGATATGGTGTCGGAAGCCAGTTTTGGCTACGCGTCCAATCCAATGACCGTGCGGATCGAAGCGTTGCGGGATTTGGTGGTGATCGAGTCTTTTGAACAATACGTAACGTATGACAATCCGTTGACGGCCTATATCGGCTTTACCGACAGCCACTTCAATGAAATCCGCGTCACGATCATCGACAATGAATTTGAAACGGGAGGGCTCATCGATAATCTGCGGTGGAGCCTTTATGAAAATCAGACCGGCACTCCAGTTTCGGCACCGGCATCTTGGCTTCTGCTGACTGCCGGTGCTTTCTTGATTTCCGGCAGACGGAAAAAACAATCGTCTAATTTAGACTGATCATAAACAGCAAAAGGCGGTCGCTGATGACCGCCTTTTTTTATATGCGCAATCGTTTGTTGAATTATGCGCGCGTCAGTTTTTTATAACTGATCCGATGCGGACGATCAGCGTCAGCGCCCAAACGTTTGCGACGATCTTCCTCATAATCTTGATAATTGCCTTCGAACCAAACGACTTTACTGTCGCCTTCGAACGCCAGAATGTGGGTGGCAATACGGTCCAGGAAGAAGCGATCATGGCTGATGACAACAGCGCATCCGGCAAAGTCTTCCAAAGCCTCTTCCAATGCGCGCAAGGTTTCCACATCCAAATCGTTGGTCGGTTCGTCAAGCAATAAGACGTTCACGGGCTTCGCCAGCAATTTTGCCATGTGGACGCGGTTGCGTTCCCCACCCGACAACTGACCGACTTTCTTCTGTTGATCGCTGCCCTTGAACGCGAACGCCCCAACGTAAGCTCGGGTCGACATTTCGCGTTTGCCGAAGGTAAACATGTCATTGCCGCCCGAGACTTCTTCCCATACGGTCTTTTTATCATCAAGCGCGTCGCGTGACTGATCCACATATCCCAAAACAACGGTATCCCCCAAGGTTAGAGATCCGGAGTCTTGGCTGTCTTGCCCAGCAATCATGCGGAACAAAGTGGTCTTACCTGCACCGTTCGGGCCAATGATGCCGACAATACCGCCGGGTGGCAGACGGAAATCGAGATTTTCAAATAGCAGTTTATCGCCATACGCCTTGGTTAGACCTTCTGCCAGGATGACATTGTCACCAAGGCGCGGTCCGGCGGGAATAACGATCTGAGCCTTGGCCACTTGCGGACCTTGGGACTTGGCCAACAGTTCTTCGTAAGCTTTGATCCGGGCCTTGCTTTTGGATTGCCGGGCTTTCGGTGATTGTCGGATCCACTCCAATTCCCGGGCCAAAGAGCGTTGGCGGGATTCTTCGCCACGGCCTTCCAGTTCAAGCCGCTTTTCTTTCTGTTCGAGCCAGGAAGAATAATTGCCTTCCCAAGGGATACCGGCGCCGCGATCCAATTCTAAAATCCAGCTGACCACATTATCCAGGAAGTAGCGATCATGGGTGACAAGAATAACGGTGCCCTTATAGTCCTGGAGATGCTTTTCAAGCCAAGCAACGGATTCCGCGTCCAAATGGTTGGTCGGCTCGTCGAGCAGCAGGATATCGGGGCGTTCCAACAGCAACCGGCATAACGCCACCCGGCGGCGTTCCCCACCGGAAAGCTTGGTTACATCGGCATCCCCGGGGGGGCAACGCAGTGCATCCATGGCCAATTCGACCCGGCTGTCCAGATCCCAGGCGTCGGCAGCATCGATCTTTTCCTGCAACTCACCCTGTTCGGCGATCAGATCGTTCATCTCATCGTCGGTCAGTTCCTCGGCGAATCGGGCGCTGACGGCATTGAAGCGTTCCACCAGCTCTTTTAGATCCTTCAGGCCCTCCAAAGCGTTTTCAAACACCGTTTTGGTCGGATCGAGCTGCGGTTCTTGGTGAAGATAACCCAGCTTAACCCCGTCGGCAGCCCAGGCTTCGCCCGTAAACTCGCTATCGAGCCCCCCCATGATCTTCATCAAAGTCGATTTACCCGAGCCGTTAACCCCAATAATGCCGATCTTGGCTCCGGGAAAGAACGACAGATGGATGTCTTTTAGAACCTGCTTCCCACCCGGATAGGTCTTCGACAGACCCTTCATCACGTAAACATATTGATAGGATGCCATGGTCTCTTCTCCGTATCTTGAATTTGAGCCCTTACTTAGCGAATTCCAGCCCAGGAAACAATTGAAACTCCACAAATGAGGGAGATGCTTGAAATAGCACGCATTTTCATTGTCATTTTTACGAAATAATAAGGTGCTGTATGGTTTGCTACCGCGGTGCGGCAAATCAGTCTTGATGTGGCGCTCTGTACTTTATGGGGGAAAAGTAGAGATCATGAAGCTTCGGCTCCAGGCCAAATATGCGCTCATGCTTGGTGGGGTTACCCTAGCGGTGTCCATTACCTTGACGACGCTGTTTTTGATACTGGCCCAACAAGCCACGAAGAAAATTCACGAATCCAGCATCGAGACGACCAAACGTGCGCTCAGTCAGGAAATGGAGGCGCGCGGGCAAGGTGTCGTTGCCATGCTTACCTCCTCGCTCTCCGTGCCGTTGGAAGCCAACAACATAGAAGCTGTTGAAAGTTTACTCAATTCAACCTTGGCTCTGTCTGATATTACCCAAATTTATCTCTACAATAGTCATGGCGAGCTAATTCATCAAGAACCCCACGGACACACCTCGTCAGCGATCGTTGCCCCAACAAATGTTCTCAAACAAATTCATGGTAAGCAGTCCTGGCTATTCCAGAACGATGGTGAGTTAGCCTTTATTTCAGGCCCCATTGTCGCAAATGACCGCATCCTTGGAGCTGTTACCGTCGGCCTGTCACAGATACGCTTCAATAACGAGATATCAGCCCATCACACGACGCTCGATGCCTTGGCGAATGAAAGCTATAGCCTGGTTATCGGTACAACTTTAGCTTTGGTTCCGATCATCCTAATCCTCGCCATTATTCTCGGTAGCCGTGCTGCAAAACGTATGAGTTTACCGATTGAGCAATTACAATCCGGCGTCAATAGCATTGCCCATGGTCATTATGACATCAATTGGCCCGAACAACGCAATGATGAGATCGGTGAACTTACCGAAGGATTGAAAACCATGGTGCTGCAATTGCGCACCCGCACCGTGTCTATGACATATCTCGACGATATTATCGGCAGCATGTTCGATTGCCTTGTTGTGACCGATGCCCGACAGCGGATCGAAAAAGTCAATGCCGCAACGTGTCGACTAACGGGATATGCATCTCCAGAATTGGTCAACCAACCGTTTGCAAAACTTCTGGTCCCACCAGGAGCCGACGTGGCCGAAGAAAACGATGTGGCGCGGTTGGGGGAAACCATCGACACCATTTACGCCAAATCGGGGCGGTCTATTCCGGTCCACCTCGGCAGCGCCATCATGGCATCTCACGTCGATGGTCGACCGCGAACGGTGACCGTCTTCCGCGATGTTTCCGAGCAAAAGACCCGCGAACAAGAACTGCGCCACGCCAAGGAAGAAGCCGAAATCGCCAATACATCCAAATCACAGTTCCTGGCCAATATGAGCCACGAATTGCGCACACCCCTAAATGCTGTGATTGGTTTTTCTTCCATGATTAAAGAGGAAATCAAAGGCCCCTTAAGCGATACCTATAAATCCTATGCCGGCGACATTCACGATAGCGCGCATCACTTGCTGGCAATCATCAACGACATTCTCGACATTTCAAAATTGGAAGCCGGGAAAATGGATGTCTATGATGAAGAAATTTCGATCGAAGAAATTATTCCAACCGCCGTTCGGCTTGTTCGTCACAAAGCCGATGAACGCAAGATCGTTATCACAACAAATATCGAAAAAAGTTTCCCCGATATTTATGCCGATCAACGCATGTTGAAACAGATTTTGATCAATCTCCTATCCAACGCCGTCAAGTTCAATATCAATGGCGGCAAAATCGATATCAACGCCACAACGCATAGGTCAGGCGCATCGATAACGGTGTCAGATACAGGCATTGGTATGGACAGCGCTGATATTCCGCATCTGTTGGAACCATTTGCCCAGGCGGATTCATCACTGAACCGCACCTATCAGGGAACCGGTCTTGGTCTTGCCATTACCAAATCGATGGTGGAACTCCACGGCGGTCATCTATCGATTATAAGCGCTGTAGGCGAAGGCACCGCGATCACCATCACGTTCCCGGAAGATCGTGTGATCCGCACGGGGCACGCCCCCATTTCCCGTGCATTTGCTCAGTAGTCACTGCGAAATACCATTATTCGTGCCTAGCTTACGCGCAATATCTTGTGCAGCCTGCTGCAACCGTTGACGTGTCAAATCAATGAAGTCAGGTGTGAAGTCATCAGCAGCCCCCGATATAGATATCGCCGCGAGCACATCCCCCCGGCTATTACAAATAGGAACGGCAACACATTTCAGCGTGTCATAGACTTCGCAATCGTCCATGGCGTAGCCATGCTGCGCGATGCGATCCAATTCTTGCGCCAACGGCCCCGGCTCGGTGATCGTGTGCGCCGTCAAGGCAACAAAGGGGCCGTTGCTGATGTATTTCTGTCGGGCATCCGGCGATAATCCGGCCAATAGAACTTTACCAAGGCCGGAACAATAGGCTTCAAGCTGGGCGTTTTCCAATGTATAGACCGCAGCATCCCGCCCAGCCTCCTTCGCCAGATAGGTCACCATGTCGTCTTCCAGCACGGCAAGATGGGCTGTTTTTCCGGTGGCTTTGGCCAAGGCCTTAAGATACGGCCGTCCAGCAACCGGCAAGACCATGTTGAGATCAAACGCCGCCGCTAATTCCGCGAGCCCCAAACCGACATGATAGTGTCCACGCTTTTCCCGGTAGAGAAACCCAGCCTCGACCAAAGCTTTCATATACCGATGGACCGTCGCCGTCGGCAAGCCCGATAAAGCCGCAAGCGTCGGCAAATCGCGGGTTCCCGTCGCGACAAATCGTAATAGGCTTAAAGCTTTCTCAAAGGAGGCATTCCGTGGTGTCATATCGCTATAATCTCATATATTGAGATTATCTCAACCCCCCTCGCTTGACGGAATACCAACCACCTCTAAGACTAGACGCCAACAAGAGCCCTTTTAAAAAGGATGAATGGCGATGACCAAAATACCCTGTGCGATTATTGGGTCCGGCAATATCGGCACCGATCTCATGATTAAAATCATGCGCACATCCAAAACCCTGTCCTGTGTCGCATTGGTCGGCGTCGATCCGACCTCGGATGGACTGGAGCGTGCCCGCCGCCTCGGCATCACCACAACCCATGACGGGCTTGAGGGGTTCATGAAAATGCCGGAATTCCAGGATGTCAAAATCCTGTTCGATGCCACCTCGGCCAAGGCCCACCACATCCATGACCGCATGCTGAACGCCTATCCAGATAAGACTTTGATCGATCTGACGCCGGCTGCGATCGGGCCTTATACCGTTCCTGTGGTCAATATGGGTGACCAATTGCATGCCCGAAACGTCAATATGGTGACCTGCGGTGGACAAGCAACGATCCCTATCGTCGCAGCAGTCGCTCGCGTTGCCAAAGTTCATTATGCCGAAATCGTCGCATCAATTTCTTCGAAATCCGCAGGCCCCGGCACCCGCGCTAATATCGATGAATTCACCGAAACCACATCCCGTGCCATAGAACAAGTTGGTGGTGCCGGACGCGGGAAAGC
>JBBCIP010000160.1:0-24717 GCA_037189785.1 Alphaproteobacteria bacterium | reverse complement strand
CAGCGATGGCGATCAACGCCTTGCGCCGTTCACCGATGGGGGTTGCAGCCCAACCTGGGAATGCAGCACTGGCCGCCGCTACAGCCTCATTGGCCTGGGCTTCGGACGCCCGCGGACAATCCGCCAATACTTCCTCAGTTGCCGGATTAAGTACCGGCATCGTTTTATCACCCGCCACCAAGCGGCCATTAATCAAGAGCTTAAAATCTTTCATCGGATATCTCCCAAGCCATAAGCGTCCATGACGCGTGTCTACACAACGTCCCCTACCCTTTTTGATTTTCCACCCGGGGTTTCGCCATGATATCCCCCCGACATTATACGATGTCAGGATACAGTGCCGGGGGAATGTTCAGCTTTTTTTGTATCAGAAATTATAGGACGCTGTCACACCCCACGTGCGCGGACGCCCATAATATTGCTCGATCAGGCCGAACAAGCCACCATTGCTGACGCTGCCGGACAGATCGAAGGTCTGAACAATATATTTCTTATCCGTCAAATTCTGGACAAACGCGCGCAAGCTCCAATCTTCATTGGCGGCAAACCACGTGACCGAGGCATTGGCCAGGAAATATCCCTTGCCGGTAGATGCCGGAAAATTGGTCAAAGCGAAGTAATGTTTCGACCGATAGGCCCCATCCGCTTGGAAAGCAATGGACCCGGCATCACCGACAGGTACTTCATACCGAATCAAGCCGCTGATGTTCCATTTCGGGGTTTGGACAGGGGTTTGGGTGGCACCAGGCAAAATCGGATCAACAATACCGACCCCAGTGTCAACCGGTACGGTCACACCGGGGATATCCTTAACCTTTGCGTCGACGTAGCCGACCCCGAGCTGCAGATCCAAGCCGTCAACCGGCGCCGCTTGTAATTCGACTTCAAACCCTTTGCTTTTCGCTTGGGCGTTCAAAGTCGAGGTATCGAGGCCGATGATCGAGAACGCTTGGTAGTTTTTATAGTCGTAATAGTAAGCGGCCGCATTGATGCGGAACCGGCGATCTTCACTATCCCATTTGAAGCCGACTTCGAACGCATCAAGTTTTTCGGGTTCATAATTCATGAAGGCTTCGGTAACAGCAAAGTCGCTCGGTAGCAGTGGCGAATTGAAGCCGCCTGATTTGACGCCCCGGTTCCAGCTGGCATAGAGCAAGATTTGATCCGTTGGTGTAAAGTTGGCCTGAACGCGCGCCGACCAATTGCCGTCATTCCGCTTATTGGAATATGGGAGGCCTGCGCCGAGCGCCGGGGCGATGATGTCGGCGTTGGGATCCATACCGCTCCGCGATGTATCCGGGAACCACATCAGAAGGTTGTTATAGGTGTGGGACTTCTTTTCCTCGATCCAGCGGAAACCGCCGATCAATGCGAATTGCTCGCTGACTTGATATTCCACCTGGCCGAACAAAGACCAGGTTTTGGTGTCCGTGGAATAAGGATTGCGGATACCGTTAAAGCCCAGATTTTCCACAGTGTCGCCGAACAACGCCTCGAACAGACCCCGCGTGATCGCACCGTTGCTGTCCCGGATTTTCAGATCCATATAGTAAAAACCAGCCACCCATTTCAAATTCTCGGTGTCACCGTTCAAGCGTAGTTCTTGCGAAAACTGTTCGGTATCAGTCGTGAGATAAAATTGGAAATAGTCAACGGGAGACGCATCGGAGTCTTCAATGTAATCGCGCTTCACCGTTTGAAAATCGGTGATGCTGGTCAAGGTGAAACTATCGGCATTCCATTTGATCGTCCCGGTATAGCCATAGGTCTTCAAATCATTGCGACCGGGAGTATCATAGTCGCCTGCGAACTTATCATTGTCATTGTCGACATAACCACCAAGGTCAGGGTTCGGCACACCGGGTGTCGCTTCCCCCGTCGGCAGAACCGCAGACATGTATTCAAAGAAACCGGTGCGGATATCTTGGCGACCAAAGCGTGCGTTCAGCAAAACTTCCAGATTCTCAGTCGGCGCAAATAATGCTTGCAAGCGCCCCGCCGTTTCATTGGCGTTGTTCAAATCTTCATCCGGGCGCAAACGGTTTTCGACATACCCGCCACCTTGATGGGTCGCGATCGATGCCCGCACGGCGAATTTATCGCTGATCGGCAAGCCAACGGCGCCTTGGAATTTCAAGCGGTTAAAACTACCATAGGTAATGCTGCCGTAACCGGTAACCTCTTCATCCAGCTTCGGCTTTACGGTCACATAATGGACCAAGCCGCCTGTCGCGTTGCGGCCAAACAACGTTCCTTGTGGCCCGCGCAGAATTTCCACGCGTTCAACATCGAACAAAAGGAAACCCGCGCCCGACATCTGGCTGATGTAAACTTCATCAACATAAACCGCGACCGGGCTTTCAACGTTTGTCGTGAAATCGTTATTGGCGACGCCGCGGATACCAATGGAATAATTGGCTTCACCGTTCGGCTGCAGCGTGCTGACCCCCGGCGCCATGGCGGTCACTTCTTGGGCGCTGGTAAAACCCAAAGCTTGGATCTGGCTGCCGGAATAACTGGTAATCGCGATACCGACGTCTTGCGCGCTTTGTTCACGCTTTTGCGCGGTCACGATCACTTCTTCCATCAGGACGGAGCTTTGCCCCAAAGCTTGTCCGGTAAAGCATAGTCCCACAGCGCTTATGGTCGCTATGGTAGAAACAGATTTTAAAAGGCCCATTTTTTTTGTGTTTTGCTGCGTGTCGGTCATGTCGTTCCTCCGTAATGTATTGTCGTTCAGAAGACCATCACTCAGGCTTACGCCACATCATGCCTGTCGGTGAAGATTATTTCGTATTCAAATACTCCAATAGCTCCTTGCGGACCGTGTTGGCATTGCTGACCAACGGCTTAGCCCGAAGAATTTTAACTTCTTCCGCAGTATAGGGTTTAAAGTCATTTGGCACATGATCTGGATCAAAATGATAGAGCATCCAATTGACCAACTCGGCCAATTCTGCATCCGGAAGCGGGGAAAAAGCAACCCCCGGCACACGAATTAAATAGTCTCGCCCCCCATTTAAGGTTAAAAATTGGGCGACCATACCCCGTAACGCCGGCGCCCCACCAGCATTGCCCCGGGCGTCATTGCCATGACACCCGCGACAGCCAAGCGCCCAGTTGACGACCGCTTTCTTGCCGTTTGAAACGCCCGGCATCGGCGCGGCCTGTGTTTTAGTCTGAGTTTCGGTCTGGGCGCTCAGAGCCGGGCTCCCCGGGGTATCTTTCGCCCAAGCGATCGAGGACATAACCGCTACAGCGGCAGCCATAGATGCGGCTTGCCAAGTCCTCATGGCGTTGGAATCTCAGCCCGCAAAGCACGGACTTGCTGTGCTGAAGTCTTTACATATTTTTGCCGTATGGCCGCAACCTCGGCTTCTTCGAAGCGCTGGGCTTTATCTTCCGCAACAAGAAAATTCAACAATGCTGCAATTTGCGCATCTTTTAATCCGGCCTGGGCCGGCATAACGCCGCGATAAGCGACACCATTGACCTCGATCGGTCCGGCAACGCCGCGCGTGATCGTGGCAACCAGATAATCCCGACCTTGTTCACTTGTTGCAAAAGCAGCAATATGGTCGTCGAGTGGCGGATAAGCCCCAGGCACACCGGCCCGGGTTGGAAGATGACAAGCTGCACAACGCTTATAAAGCGCAGCGCCATCCTCCGCTGCTGTTGCCCGCACCGGAACGGCCAGCAACAGCACCAAAAATAATAGACGCAACGACATGGCGCCGCTCCTTATTGCTCCATAGCGACGCCGATAATGACGCCGGTCGAGCAGTTGTAAATGGTGCTTTCTGTCCCAAGGCACCAGTTTGTATCGTTATTGTCTTGCGCACGGGCCATCGGCTTATCGCTTTCATTGCGATTACACAGACAGCGGCCGCAGCTCGTTTTGCCACAGCAATCGTTATAAGAAATAATGTAATTGCGATTGTCGGCCGGATTGCGGCAAGTTCCGATCCAGGTTATCGGTGACATTTCCGTGCCGGGCGGACAGGTGTTTTGCGTACCACCGCAGCAGCTGCATAAAAACCCATCGATGGCGCAATAGCGCCAATAATCGCAGCTTGACGGATCGCCCGGATCTTGTGGATTGCCGGTTGATTGCGGCAACACACCCGGATAGCCATTGCTGGCCTCGCCACCACCGCCATGGTTTCCTGCCGCGCGAGCCACCGGCAATAATGGAATGCCGCTGGCCCCAACCAATGTTGCGCCCAAAGCGGTCAACAAACTGCGTCGCGATGTGCCACGGGCTAAACGCCGGGTTGCTTGTTCTGTTATGCGATCAAAAATAGCCATTTTGCTCTCTCCCGCGTTTTTGTTTAACCGCGCATATAGGTTTGAATATCAGGAACGCCCAGTTCTTTTGCTTCGAACAAACTTTCCAAGTGCTCGCGGGTGTTGACCAGCCCAAAGGCCGAAATCACGCCCTGTTCATCGATCAAAACTGCATACGGCAATTTGGAAACACCAAAGGCACGACCAAGCGGTTCCGATACCACATAGTCAAATCCTTCAAGGCTTTCTTTGGCGATAAACGCTTTATGCGTGTCCACGGCACCATCACTTGCGAGGATCACATCCAGCCAACGCCGCTCGTTGCCGCTGATCGAGCGCACAACCGGCAGCAATGTTTTGCAAACCGGGCAATCCGGCGATAGGAAAAACAGAAGCGTGCTGCGCCCGGTATTCTGAGCCGCGAAATCAATGCTGCGGCCCGATAACGCAAAGGCGGTAATCGGCGGCGCTTTTTCACCGGCTTTGACTTGTTTGTTGATCGCCAAAGCGCCGGCCGGTGCAACGCGTTCATACAGAACGCCAACCTGACGCGCCAAAGCAAAACACAACACACCGAGCCCGATGATCACCACCCAGCTGACAATCTGCGATGCAATTAATATCTCAAGCATGATGATGGGATCCTTTACGATGGAACCGAATAGGACTGCTGAGCACTATATCGAGCGTGGCATATACAAACCACACCGCCACAGCACCAAACACGGCATTAATATGGGCCCAGAGTGACACCGATAACGGGGATGCGACGACGACGCCCAAGGCCAAAACCGCCAACACGATATTGCGCCACACCAAGCCGCCGCTTAACTCACCGGAGGAGCGGCCAAAACTGCAACCGCAATCCATAGCGCGTCGGCCGCGCATAATATTGAAGCCGATCATCGCGCCATAAAGAACAAGCAAAATGGTCGCCCCCATCGCCCCAAACACCTGCGCAGCAGGCACAACAAGAGCGATCGCAATGGCGATTTCCAGCACCGGAAGCACAACCGAGGCAAGACCCAACACGGCCCCGGGCAAAATATCATAGTTATAGAGCACGGCCCGAAAACGACGACGGTCAAAAAGCTTCGAGACGCCCGCAACCGCCATCATAATGGCTAGACAGTAAGCAATGACCAGAGTCGACGTTTGCAAGATCATGCTGCTTGTCCTGTCCCTGAACTAATTCCAGTCCTAAAACCGAGCACCCATTGGCAGGTTCTGTCACCGAGCCGCCTATCAACGGGCCGCATGCAAAGCAAATGCAGATTGCGCCGCGCCGCCACCAATGGTGCGGATATGATTACCGGTTTTGCTGTCATAGACATCCAAATCCAAATCACCGTTCACGACCACAAGATAACCCGGTGTCCCTGGCGTCACTTCCATCGAAAACCCTGGTGATTTCAATGCGATTTTCTGCACACGGGACTTTTTCTTGACATCATAAACCCAAACCTCGGCCCCACCGAATTTATGATCCCCTTCAACAGCATTTTCGCGCATGATGACATAAAGATGATCCTTGTCCGATGACATCATTTGCCAGCCGCTGGGCCGCCAGTTTTTTGCGGCTTCGTCTTTGCTCAATAGGCTCCAAGCTTTCCCGACTTTCGCTGCATCACCCGATAGATCGACTGGCTGCACTTGCCCCTTGAAGCTTACGAAATAGGTCATGCCGTTGATGGTGACCGAATTCATGAATAATGGATCATTATCAAGATCATTGAAGGCGGCGGTTTTCGTTTCCTTCGCCACGGTTCCATCGGCATTCAGGGCAAAGCTGATCATCGTGCCATTGCCGCAGAGCGAAGAAAACCCACGCTTACCGGTCGGATATGCCAAACTGCAGCCCGGAATATCGACATCGTTGACAACTTTCCGTGCTTCAAAATCAACGATGGAAACCGATGCCGCCGGTGTGAAGTTGAACACCAAGCCCAAACGCTCGCCATCCGTAAACTCGAACATGGCTTTTTGCGGAACAACCATACCCCGTTTATTGCCCGGCAGAATAATCTCACCGGTTGGGGCTAACGTTTTCTTATCATAAATGGTGATGGTATCGGTGCGCTCGCCATGCGTGCGGCGCGAATAAAACGTTTCCGCCGTATAGAGTTCCGGACGTGTTTTAGATTCTAAGAAAGCAGCAAACTGGCCGGCACCGATGTGCCCCTTATATTCTTGTGTCTCAGCCGCGACATCGATAACGACCACCTTACCGTCCAACAAACTGTTGAACTGTAGATCGTGGGCAAAGATCCAGCTTTGCGGATACTGTGCCGGTAACTCAGCCACACTTGGAATGGGCTCCTCCGGCAACGGATCTTTGAATTCTTGGGCACCAACCGGGCTAAAGCTAGAAACAGACAACAGTGACAACAAAACGAGTGCAGTCGTTTTCATCATGCGCTCCCTTATTTTGTTCGGCCCAGTTTATGAATTATTTCTGGATCGAATCCGCATCTGATCATAATCTAGGTCAACGATCCTATTTTGGTCAAGTGTCCTAAATTTGGTCTTTTTGAAAAAGCATGTAATAACGCCGCCTTAACATTAAGATTATAAGTCTAATCAATTAGTTAGGTAAACTTTCTATGTACTCGATGCCGCGCCTGAAGCTCCGTTCTAACTCTGGGTCCTATAGCAAAGGCCAGACCCGGGCGACCGAGATTCTCGAAGCAGCGCTCGATATCCTTCTCGATCATGGCTATCAGTCGCTCAGCATGCGGCGAATCGCAGCGGCCTGTGGGATCACATTGGGGAACGTAACCTACTACTACCCGACCAAGGACCAGCTGGTCCGGGATCTCTTGGAAAGTGTGGTGCAAAGCTACATGGATACGTTCGACGCCATCCGGAATGACCCGACCATGGCCCCGGAAGACCAGTTCGTCACCGTCATTCGCCTGCTTTTGGAAGATATTCAGACCAAAAAAACAACCCACCTGTTTCCACAGTTATGGACATTGAGCAACCACGACAGTTTCATTTCCGAACGGGTCGATGAGCTGTACGTCAATGCCCGCCAAATTTTCAACGACTTGATTCCGATCTTGAACCCGGCCTTGACCGATCACGAACGGGAAGTGGTAGCGTTGTTCGTCTCCGCGTCAATCGAAGGGATGACGATGTTCGCGGGCTATGAAAAACCCTGGGCTCCGGACATGCCACTGATTGAAGGCATCGCAGCCAAGTCGTTATTGGAATGCGTGAAAACAATTACCGCCGACGATATTTATCGCTTCGCGCCGGATCGTAAAGGCCCGGTTTTGCGTAACAGTTAAAAGATTGTCACCGCGCAGGATTGACTAGCGATCCTTGTTGAAATCTTGCATCCACTGCAGCAACGGGCTGCTATTCCCTGTGGTCAAAGCACCAATAATATCCGCGTAAACATCTGCACGCTCATCTTGACCCAGTTTAAATTTACCGCGATAGCTTTTGACGGTCGCCCGGAAAACAACGATATGTTTTGCTAAATCAGCATAGCGTGATCCCATCGCAGCAATGGACCAAGCCTGTGGTCGGCCCTGTTCCATCGTCGTGACCAGATCATTCAAATGATTGGCCAAATCTTCCGGGCTTTCGGAAAATTCGATATCGACTGCAAACTGTGCACTGGCATAATTCCACGTTGCCGCTTGGCTACGATCATTCATCCACGACGGCGAAATATATCCATTGGGACCAAGGAACAGAATATGCGCCGCACCATCATCCTTCAGCAAGGTATAGTGGTCATTGGCCCGAGCAAAATGACCAACCAAAGACTGGATCTCCCCATTTACATCAATAACCGGGCGCAACGGTAACAACGACGCGCGAAACGCACTACCCTCCCCCGACACGACCCAAGCCAAGGGATACTGCGCGACAAGGTTCGTATAATCCTCAGGAGTCCGTGCTGCAAAAACGGCGGGATCAGCCATTATATAGTCCTCTGCTTGTCAAACAAACCATTTAGCTTTGGTGCGGATTATTCAGTCGCACACAAAGCTACACCGCAAGTATACCCCGTACAATCGACCAAGCAATCATCCAACAAAAACCATTCCAACGACAATACCGTAACCAAGCCGGAGTAAAGCCAGCCACCGCCAACGACGATCATCGTATACGGGAAAAAAGAATAACTGTGCGACGCAAATTCAAATCTATTTTCGTTGCATGTAATAACTATTTTTAGTTTTAAAACAAAGCAAAGATCTTGCCTATCAAAAGCGCCTCGCAATTTCACTCTTAACTATCATTGCATCTAAAAATGACTATCACAGATAAGTGAAAAAACAGCATCTTTCTGCCGATTTCTACCTAAAAAGGGCCCGCATCGGTCTGGTCTTTGCGCGAGCTTTCCGTCACAAAAATATACAAAGCCTGCCGACACAGCATGGCTTTGCTTATGTGCCTTATGTAAAAAATTTGGGAGCATTTTGGATGTTGCAACGACTCCATTTATCCATGCCGTTTGCATCTTTCTTTTTACCATTTATTGCAGTCGATCTTCACGCCGAAGAGTCTGACGCTCTATCAGTCAATGCCGTTTACACCGCAGACCTTTTATCCAATCTTGATGGCGGTATCGAAACCGGCACACGCTATTTGGATAATCTCGATTTACAATTGGAAATAGATGGCGAGAAAGCTTTGAGATGGTCGAACGCGACACTCTTTGTCCATGCCCTTTATAACAACGGAACAAGATTTTCGGAAACCCTTGTGGGCGACGCCCATATTGTCAGCAACATCGAAGCCGGGGTTTCAGCCATCCGTCTCTATGAAGCCTGGATTGACCAGCGCTTTTGGCATGATCGGTTATCGGTCCGCACCGGGCTTTATGATCTCAACAGTGAATTTGATGCGGTTGAAACGGCTGCGCTGTTCATCAATAGCGCCCATGGCATCGGTACCGAATTCGGCCAAACCGGGGTCAATGGTCCATCGATTTTTCCGGTCACGTCGATAGCCTTCCGCGCCTCCGTCCAACTCAGTGACGCCTGGACCTTACGCGCCGTCCTATTAGATGGTATCCCCGGCGACCCCAATCACCCCAAACGAACCGCCGTCAAACTGGGCAATGGGGATGGCGCGCTGATTGTCGGCGAGGTGGATTATCACAGCGATCGCTGGCGCATCATTGGCGGCCATTGGCGTTACACCAGCCGCTTCGACGATATCGTCACCGGCGTGCGCCACAACGGTAACACAGGATTTTATGCGGCTGTCGAAGGGCAAGCAACGTCGCAACTTTCATTGTTCCTACGCGGCGGTATCGCCCGTGACGATTTCAATATGGTTGATCGCTACATCGGTAGCGGCGCTATTTATAGCGGGGTCTTTGCCGCACGCCCTGATGATCAGATCGGTGTTGCCTTGGCCTGGGCGCGCACCGGCAAACCATACCGCCAAACGACTGTCGCCGATGATGACGAGTTGACCATCGAACTCACCTATCGGGCGAAGGTGAGCGATTTCTTGGCCATTCAACCGGATTTTCAATATGTCATCAATCCAGGGGCCGATCCTACACTGAAGAATGCTTTTGTCGCCGGACTACGGATTGAATTGTCCTGGGGATACAATAGTGGGGGCTAAAAAGTGGCCGATGATCGTTAAGCCGTAATGCGGCGCCAGGCCAGCGGTCCATCCACATGGACCGAACGGCCACTGGCGTCGACGGCCACCGTCACCGGCATATCTTCCACCACGAACGCATGGATAGCCTCCATCCCGAGATCCGGAAAGGCAACGACACGGGCCGACTTAACCGCTTTGGCAATCAAATAAGCCGCGCCGCCCACAGCAATCAACGATGCGGCCCCATGGCGGGCAATGGCGGCGACCGTATCCGCACCACGCTCCGCTTTGCCGATGGCCGCGAGCACACCGATCTCGCCAAACATAAAATCGCTGAACGGATCCATGCGCGTGGCCGTGGTCGGCCCGGCGGGGCCCACCACTTCCCCGGCAATGGGATCGACCGGGCCCACATAATACACGACGCGATCTTGAAAGCTGAACGGCAGCGGCTGCCCGGCCGCGACCATATCGCGCAAGCGTTTATGGGCGGCATCCCGCGCGGTCAGCATTGTTCCGCTCAACAGCAATGTTTGACCGGCGCGCCAGGATCGCACATCGTCCCGCGTCAGCTGATCAAGATTGACCCTCGTTATCCCGGCCTCGCTCCGTTCCAGAACGATATCCGGCCAATCGTTCAGATCGGGGGCTTCAAACTCCGCAACACCGTGTCCGCTTAATGTGAAATGGACATGGCGCGTCGCGGCACAATTCGGGATAACCGCGACCGGCATCGATGCCGCATGCGTCGGCCAGCTGGCGATTTTCACATCGAGCACGGTGGTCAAGCCCCCCAAACCCTGGGCGCCAATCCCCAAGGCATTGACGCGGTCGTAAATATCGACGCGCAGTTTTTCGACCGGTGTTTCAGGGCCCCGGCGCAACAGCTCCATCATATCCAACGGTTGCATCAACGCGTCCTTGGCCAAGGCCATGGCTTTTTCCACCGTGCCGCCGATCCCGATCCCAAGCATCCCCGGCGGGCACCATCCGGCCCCCATGGTCGATACCGCGTCCACAACCCAATCGGCAACACTGTCGCTTGGTAACAACACCGCGAATTTGGTTTTATTTTCAGACCCGCCACCTTTGGCCGCGACGATCACATCGATGCTGTTGCCCGGCACCACCTCCATCTGGACCACAGCCGGTGTATTATCGCCGGTGTTGCGACGCCCAAACAACGGGTCGGACACCACCGACGCGCGCAGCGGATTACGATCATCGCCATAAGCCGCGCGCACACCGTCGTCGACCAACGCCTGCACGCTCTGATCGCTGGCGATATGAACATTCATACCGATTTTCAAGAACACATTGACGATCCCGGTATCTTGGCAAATCGGGCGATGGCCCAATAACGCCATCCGCGAATTGACCAGGATTTGTGTCATGGCTTGTTTCGCCGCCGGGCTTTGTTCGTGCTCCCACGCCTGCCGTAGATGGCGAATAAAATCGGCCGGGTGCGTATAGGAAATAAACTGCAGCGCAGCCGCAATACTACGACTGATATCTGCGCCCGTGATCATTATGGGACTATCTTTCATCATCAATAGGGCCCGCGCACGGTAAACCGCACGGAATCGATGGTTTTATTATCAGCGTCGACCAACGCCAATTCGTGATACCCGGGTTGCGGCGTCCAGCGCAACCCATCATCGGATAAGATTTTCCCATTCAAGCGCAGTCGCAAACTGGTGGCCGAGCCACCAACAACAAACGCCACTTTCTGCCGTACGTCCGGTATATCCGGATCCAGCGCAATAATGGTCCCGTTCGACGGGCTCAGAATTCTGGCCTGTGTTATCTCCTGATTGACGGTTGCGATTGTCGCGCTATCCGTACCGGTCAGGAAAATTTCTTGGCGTGGTGGTTCAATACCCGGATCGAATTGCACCATCCGCAGGTCGAGCCCTTCGGGCTGTGTCGGTTTTTGCGACGGATCATCACGATGCAAAGCCATCATGATATCGTGCCAAACCGTCGCCGCGCCGGTGACGCCCGACACACCGCGCATGGAATCCCCTTCAAAGTTTCCGACCCACACACCGACCGTATAACGATCGGTATAGCCAATACACCAATTGTCGCGCAGGGCTTTGCTGGTGCCGGTTTTAACCGCGCTCCAGAACGGTGTGGTCAGACTGCTGGCCAGACCGAACGTGATGCTGCGGGCGGCCCGATCGCTCATAATGTCGCTGACCACATAAACCGCGCCTGGCGCCATCACCACGCGATCGGCGTTGCGCACAGCGGTATTTTGCAAACGAAGATCCCCGGCAACGCCGCCCCGCGCCAACATGCGATACGCCGCAACCTGTTCCATCAACGTCACATCGGCCGAGCCAAGCGCGAGCGCATAGCCATAAAACTCACCGTCACGATTGATGCCGTGATAGCCCGCGGCTTGCAGGCGCGACCGGAACGGTTCGACACCCGTTAAAATCAAACTGCGCACTGCGGGGATATTGAGCGAATTGCCCAAAGCCGTGCGCACGCTGACCAGACCTTTGAAATCACGATCATAGTTTTGCGGGACATAAAGACCGCCAACGGTCTCGAGATTGATCGGTGCATCATCCAAAATGGAGGCCGCCGTCAGATAGCGTTGCTCGATCGCCATGCCATACAAAAACGGCTTTAAGGTCGACCCCGCTTGTCGCCTGGCCCGCACGCCGTCGACTTTAGGCGCCCGTGAATGAGGCCCGCCGCTGCCGACATAGGCGAGAATATCGCCGCTTTCATTATCAACAACCAACGCCGCCCCGTCGCGCGCATTCAGATGCTGTAAATCGCTGAGCCGCCGCTTTAACGCGGTGACCGCAAGCAACTGAATATCGCGATCGAGTGTGGTATGAACCTGGGCGCCCGGCTCCTTTAACAGGCTGGCCGCCACATGGGGCGCCAACAGCGGGCGCGCCGGTCGCTTTGTCGCCACGGTCATCAATTCCTGAATACGCGGCGTCAAGATATCGCAGGCCAAAATCTCGTTATCCGGGTTGGCTTGGTCACGCACCAGACCGATGCGCCCATTCAAGGCGCAGGCCCGCCGCGCCACACGATCCACACGCGCGCCCGGAGACGGCAACAAAGCCGCCAACATCAGACTTTCCGTCGCGTTCAGCCCCGACGGATCTTTCCCCAATAAAAGTTGTGCGGTCGCGGCAATGCCTTGTAATTCACTGCGGAAACCCAACAGATTGAAATAGGCTTCGAGGATCTGCTCCTTGCTCCAGGTCCGCTCGATCTGCCGGGCGGTGCGGGCTTGCTGGATTTTTTGCAAAATCGAGCGCCCACCCCCGCTGCGTAAATCGGCATCCAGCATCGACGCAAGCTGCATGGTGATCGTGCTGGCGCCGCGGCGGCGATCGCCATTCAAGCTTTGCCACGTCGCCGCGGCAACGCTTTTCCAATCGATGCCGCTGTGATCCCGGAAACGCCGATCTTCCGCTTGGACAATGGCCGTTTGCAAGGCCGGGGAGATCGCATCCAGCGGCACCCAAGCCAGCCGCCGCATGGAATAATCGGTGCGACGCTCGTGGATCAAGCGGCCATGACGGTCGTAAAGATAAGCTTCCGATGGTGTCCAGCGCTCCATAACCGTCGCATAAGATGGCGGTGCATTCGGGCTGGTAACCGACGCCAAGGTGATAATGCCGCCGATTGCCGCGACCACAACCGTCGCCGCAGCAATCACAGCATATTTTTTCTTGATGCGTCCCATCATGGTTATGCCAGCACCATCACCTCAGTTATTCCGCACCTCAGTTATTTCGCAGTCACCTTGAATTGTGCGTTTGGCGTCTCTCCAAACATCTCGGGCGCATACAACGCCTCGACACGCGTGGCCGGCAATTGGAAATCACCAGGATTGTTGAGACGGACGGTATATTCCGTGCTCCACTTGCCCTTCGGCACAAACCGGTAATAAGCCCGATAGCCTTCAAAGCGCCGTTCCTCAAAGGCCAACCAGGCAAGGCCGGACGCTTCTTGATTCTTGGTCAGGGTGGCGCTATCGCCCCCAAGCCCACCGCCCAAAATAGTCGCGCCCGCCGGGATCGGATCATCGACCACAACCCAGGTCATGTCGGATTGTGCCTCAAGCTCAAGCTTCACGCGAACGACATCGCCGCGCGTCCATTGGTTCGGATTTTTGCGTTCGATCGCAGTCACCGTCCGCTTGATCTTATACCCGCTCGACAGCGGTTGCTTTAAAGGCAAGGCCGCTTTCGATTGAATGATCGCCCACGGTCGGCCAGCGCCTGTGTGATCGATGGTCAAAGTTTGCGGGCGTCCGTCTTGTGCGAACAGCGGCAGGGCGATACTCTTTTTGTCTTCCCATGTAACCGCTTCCATCTTTTGGCCCAAGGCAACGTCCGTTGTGCCGGTGACCGCATCGCGTTCAAATTGGGCACTGAATTTCTTCATCGCCAACACGCCCCAGGCATTGGCAACGGTCGTATTCCAACGCCCCCGTTGTTGCCGCCCCAAAGCGCCTTGCACCAAGCGGGGGATATCTTCCCGCCAATCGGATTCTGATTGCATGGTCAAAATCGTGCGCACCGCATTCGCATCGGTCGACACCATCAGCCACCACAGATAATCCGTTTTCTCCGTCGAAAAACCCATGGTCGTGCCTTGGAAATTCAAACGTGAGCGCAGGATCTGCTTGGCCTCCGTCAATTTCTGAGCGCGTTGCGGAATACCATCAACGCGCTGCAAAATAGACACCCAATCCAATACGGCCGATGTCGGCCACAAGTTCGGCTCGATCGACAGACTGTTCAGCATCTCGGGCTGGGCCGATTGATGCCGGGCCAAAGCCTCGATCGCCGCCAGTTTGCGTATGCTCAGATCAGCGGTTTGCAAACCGGACGATCGCAGGATACGCCCCGACACAAACTGTTGCAGGGCATAAATCATCCGCTCCCGCTCATATTGCGGGATATCCCAACCGACTTCATCGGCAACGGCCAGAATGTAAGATGTCAAACTATCACTGCCGTCAATCCAGCTTGATGGGAAATATTTGACCATACCGTCACGATCCAAATGACCCGGCAGCCGCGCCATCAAACTGGTCCATTGATCCTTCTTATCAAGCACAATGCTGCGCGACGCCAATTGTTCGAAACAGGTATAAGGATAAAGTTGCATGTAATTGACAACGCCATCCAAACCGTCACCCAAGCGCGACCGCAGCGTCACGGCAATGCCGCCACGGCCGGGAATGGCATCATCTGGGCGTTTGGTCTCGACCGAGAGCGATTTATCAATCTGCATCAGTGTCGCTTGATAAACCCGCACGGGTACTGCGGCAATGACATCCTGCTTGACGGCTAGGCGATCTTTGCTCGCGCTCGCCCCCTCGGTCAGCGCTTGCACACTGACATCCCACGCAATGGCCGTGGTATTGAGCGGCGCCATGACCGTCCAGGCCACATCCCGCGCTGCACCTGCGGGCAAATCTATTTTCTGTTCGGCCAAGTTACCGACGCTCGGTTTCGTTTTGCCCGTCACCCGCAACGACAAGGTTTTATCGGTGGTGTTCCTGATCGAAAACGTAGCGTTGTATTTATCGCCTTCGCGGACCAAAGGCGGCAGCCCCGACATCACCATCACATCCTGAGTCGTCGCAATGCTATGCGCACCCGAGCCGAAAAGCCCGAGCCCGGCATTGGCCACCGCAACGATCTTGAAACTGGTTAAGCTGTCGTTCAACGGCACATCAATCACCGCTTGACCGTTTTTATCAAGCGCCACACGCCCTTTCCACAACAACAGCGTGTCAAATAATTCGCGCGCTTTATCCCGCCCGCCGCCGCCGCCATGGGGCACCGCTTTCAAACCATAGTGACGTTTGCCGACAATCTGCATCTGTGCCGTCGATGTCAGCACTTCGATGTTACGCTCGCCCATCATTGCCGCCAACAAATCGGTGGTGTTATTAGACGCGAGCTCCAGCAACCCTTCGTCCACCGCGATCACGGCAACTTCTGCGGATTTTGGCAACGCCGCCCCATCGGCCCGCTGCGCTGTGATTTTTACTTTGGCGCGTTCGCGAATTTTATAGGTGTCGCGATCGGTCTCGACTTTGACATCAAGACGATGCGGTTGCCATCCGACTTTGATTTCCGCCAAGCCATAGCGATAGGCCGGTTTGGTCAAATCGACCATGGCCGTGATATCTTTTGACTTGCGGCCAAGCCATGTCCGCGTCGCTTCCGTGCGCCCGCGAATGGCCAACACCGACACAAAGACATTGGGTGAATAGGAATTTTTGATCGGTACCTCGATCACCGGATTACGCCCGGACAACTGGGTGACGAAGCTTTCCACCACGCCCTCACGCAGCACGCTGACCAAAGCGGTGGCGTCGCGGAACGGCATCCGCACTTGGAAACGAGCGGTATCGCCCGCATTATATTCGCGCTGTTCCGGCAGAACATCCATGCGGTCGCCATCGCTGCCGCTAAACCACCAGTCGCTACTGTCAGCGACCCAAGCGCTGCCGGATACCAACGATTTATGACCTTTGCTATCTTTTGTCCGCGCAACGATCACAATCTCACCGCCGACCTCGACCGCAACATCGCAATAAAGCAACCCTTGGGCATCCGTTTTGCCGCCGCATTTTGCCTTTAGCTTTTTAACGTCTTGGCTGTTTTCGTAGGCGTAAAATCCACCGATCAAGCGTTTGCGATAGGAATAATAAACGCTGGAATAAAGATCGACCGCAACCGTCTGATTGGCAATCGGCTTGCCGTTCAGATCCACCGCCAAAACCTGAAAATTCACCGTATCTTTGTTTGACGACCACGACTGTGTCTTGAGCCCGAGATGCACGGTCGAAGACCATAACGGCATTCGGTTCACAGTCGTCAGAATTTCACCATTGGCGTCTTGATATTCAAGCTCCGCCAACAAGCTCATCGGCTGACCTTTGATATTCAGATCCGGCACGTCGACCCGCGCCGCGCCATTTTCATCTAGTGTCAGCGGCAACACCCGGGTGCGCTCTCCGGTCGTCTCTTGCGCACGCCCTTGATTAAAAGGATCGGTTGTAATGCCTTCCTTGACATCGCGCCCCCCAAAGGAAAATTGCCGGTATTCAGGAAAGTCGATACTCCGTGGCTCCAACACCGTGCGCAACTTAACGTCCGCATTGCTGGCGCCGCCGCCGGATAAGTATGACACAAACAAATCCAACGTCACCGATTTCGGCTCGACCAATGTCGCGGCCGGGCCTTGCACCACGGCCCGCATCGTCGGCACCCGGAATTCTTCGACACGGAATGTCGCGGCCCCATAACCTTGGCCGACATCAACCCGATATTCGCCAAGTTTAGCGTCGGCCGGAATTTGCCATTGCGTTTCCGCAATGCCAGTGCTGTCAAACGTGACCTCTTGTTTAATCGGCTGGCCCAAAGCGGTATGCGATATGACGACCGTCGTCTTCTTATTGTAATCCTTCGGCAGGCTGAACCCCTTCAAGCCATGGCGGCGAATGAAGTGCTTCATCGAAACCGTTTCACCGGCGCGGAACAACGGGCGATCGAGCACGGTGTGATACATATCAGCGTCCCGAGAATTCCCCGTCCGAATGCCGAAAGCGTCCGGCTGAATGCCGTTGCTCCAGCTGGTCAGGGTAAAGCTCATGTCGTCGCCTTGGCGCGCGCTGACCATCAACGGATGATTGCGCGACCATGTTTCACAACTGCCCCAAGCCGAGGGTTCCGGCATCGACGCCGTAATGCGGGCTATACCCTTTTCATCTGTCGTGCCGGACCACTGTTTGGCACCGGTGCAATAATTGCTGACGACAACCTTGGCCCCCGCAACCGGTTTGGCTTTATCCAATGTGGTGACCCACACTTCGGATGCTTCCCGGCCCCAATTGAAATGCACCGCCATATTGGTCACGAGTGCCGCCGTCGTCACATAGCGCGGCACTTGCCGTCCCAACAACGCCGCCCCAAGTTCCGGGCTTTTCAATTCGACCACGTAAAAGCCGGGCTTCCCAAGCGGAATACCGACCACTTCGAAATCATTGACCGCGCGGGGCTTCGGCAAGGCAAATGATGACGCCTGATCGCTATCGACAAAAACCGATTGCGACCCGGTATCTTCAAACCAATACGACTTACCATCTTTGTCCCGACGCATTTCACCGCGATTGTCGCTGGCTTTCTCAACACGCCCCAACCATTGGGCAATGTCGTTGTCATCAGCGCTAACCCGCAATGTTTGCGCGTCGATGGCAATCCCGCCACCGATAACGTCAGTCCCGACCGAGCGCAGAGTGACCGGCAAAACACCGCCTTCTTTGGCTTCCAAAATACCGAACGTGCCCGAAAATTTCACCAACGGCGGATAAGCATCGGTTGCAACATCCAAAGGAAACCGCGCCGCATTTTGTAATGTACGCCCGGCATCATCGGTCAAATCCCGAGACAACATCACCTTAAATTCCGTGCGCGGCGGGAACGGCCCCTTGAACACGACATCTTGCACCACCGGCGTCTGCTCGTTGACACCCAATGTCGGTTTATACGTTTTCCCGTCACTGCCGGTCAGACGAATGGCGGCGGCATGTTCCTGCGTGATCGGGCTTGTAAAATAAAGCCGCATATCCCGCATCGGCAAACACCCCGCGTCCGGATTGACCCGATCACATTCAAAGCGGACCAAGAAATGCGGGCGCGTCACAAACCGCAAGCTTTGCGGCTGATCGGTTGTGATGCCGCTCGATTGGGCGGCAATGCCTTTGCCCCACACAATTTGTACGCCCGTTTGCGCCGGAATCGGTCGTTGGCATTGGACGACAACAAGATTCTTTTCCGCCGCGGCCAGGGCCGCTCCGCTCAATCGATCCGAAGAAGAATAATCATGGCGCCGGAATAAATTGACATAGCGATAGCCAAGCTTGTCATTGGCTTGTTTCAAAAGTGTCGTGCGTTGTTCCCCGCCGATCACAGAGACAGGAATGCGTTCTTCGATGCCATCAATGGCGCAATACGCGTTCTTCTCAATCGTTTTGACTTGAGCCGGGGCATCCAGCAGCAATAGAAACGCCTGTTTCTCGTCAATATTCGACGCCCCATCCCCGGGTAACGACGCCCGGATCGCAGGCCCACCGGTGGAGAAGGAAAATGTTCTCTGACCGCTCAGCGCCGCACCGGCCAGTGTTTTCGTCTCTGGTTTCAAAGAAAAGTGACAGCGCACGCCGCCCGGCACATCGGCATCGAAGTCATAAATCCAATTGCGTTGATCGGCCCAGCGCGATGTCCCCGTGACCGGGCAATCCACCGTAAAGGGCGCCGCCGTTCGCGGGTCACCCAAAGCGACCATCGGGGCAGAAAACCGCACCGCCACCTGGCGCGCGTCTTTCACGGTCCCTTGGGGCGAGAACACCTCGACTTCTGCGGCATACACAGAAACCGCAGCCAAAAAACTGAAAACTGCGGCGCCGAAACCACTCACCAAGCGCATGTCATAACCCCGTTTTTTAATCCGCTGATGTCTAAGGCGAGAACGACCAACCCCATGAAGCCCTTACCCAGTTTCATTCCTGAGCCTCATTCTATGTCATTATACCATTGGATGAAGGCCTAATTCAGCCAAGGGCATGGCCAATTTGTGACATCCGCTCGGTCGCCATCCCCCCACCCACTCCGGAGACTTTTAATATTCCAATGTAAAATCAATAACATAATATATTTCTTGCACGCCATTTGAAGACCAGCATACTGGTTCTATAAAAATGAGAGGCCAGCATGACGCAAAACACCGACACCCCGCCCGCCGCCCTTGTTCTGCGCGAAGATCAGGCCGGGGTCACGACCCTGACCCTCAACCGGCCCGCGCAATATAATACCCTATCCCACGCTTTGTTGACCGAGCTGCTCGGCGCGCTCAAAGCCGTCGCGGCCGATCCAACCAGCCGGGTGGTGATTCTGGCCGGCGCGGGCAAAGCCTTTTGCAGCGGCCATGACTTAAAAGAAATGCGCGCCAACCCGAGCGAGAATTTTCAACTCTCGCTGTTTCAACTATGCAGCGAGGTCATGACGTCATTAACGACGTTGCCGCAGCCGGTGATCGCCCGGGTTCACGGCATCGCCACCGCCGCCGGCTGCCAGTTGGTGTCGATGTGTGATTTGGCGGTGGCGGCGGACGACGCCCGCTTTGCCGTCTCGGGTATCAATGTTGGGCTGTTCTGCTCGACGCCGGGGGTCGGCCTGTCGCGCAATGTCGGCCGCAAACAGGCTATGGAGATGCTGCTGACCGGCGACTTCATCAGCGCCACCGAAGCCCGCGACCAGGGCCTTGTCAATCAGGTGGTCCCATTGGCGGAGCTGGATACGGCCATCGCCGCCCTCAGCGCCAAAATCCTGGCAAAATCCCCGCGCGCCCTGGCCATGGGCAAGCGCGCGTTTTACGAGCAAATCGATCAGGACCTGCAGACTGCCTACCAAACCGCCGCCGTCGCTATGGCCACCAACATGATGACCCACGACGCCCAAGAAGGCATCGACGCCTTCATCGAAAAGCGTCCACCGGTGTGGACGGGGAAATGAGTCCCTCCTGCCACACCACGCCCTAAGTCTTAGGTCACGGCTTCCCTATGGCAGCGGCGTTGCGACAAACAACACGCGGACCGGCACACTATTTTCCCAACGCCCATTAAAGCCGCGCGGAATAGCATAATGCTGGCCGGTCTTGAACACAGTGCTCAAACCGGTGCTGGCGTCATAAAGCGTCAAAGATCCGCTGATGACATAATTCACTTCATCGCGCGGGTAATCTTTCATCGCCAAACTGCCGGGGGAGTTTTCGAATATCCCGGTCTCCAAACCGCCGGACGCAGATTTAAATAGCATGGCCACCCCGGTTGTCTCCGGCATCGGCTCACCCGGAACGGCGGCGTCCTCAGGCATGGATTTGGCCGTTACAGTGGCTTTGTGCGGCAATGGTACGATGCTGCTGCCCCCAATCACGGTTTGTGGCCCAGCCCCTTGCACGCCACCCCCGTGTGCCGGTATTGCGCCGCCGAGTATTCCGGCTGCAGCAGCCATCATTAAGCCGCGAACGATCTTCACCTCGCTTACTGTCACCAAAATACGATGCTTCATAATGAACCCTCGTCTGAATGATGAACCCCCGTCTGACATTAATCAGAAAACAGCAGATCCCGACGTTCCGCATCCCGTTTTTCAGGATCTTTCACAGTCTAACTTTTCTATATTATCCGACATTATCCGACAACGGCAGGATGGTCAGATCAGCCCCGTGGGGTCGGCCTGGGTCTTTTTCTCGTCTTTTTCGGTAAATTCGGACTGGTCTTTTTTAATCGACTTTGCGCAAGGGATAAGACGTACGCGCAGCCCAATGGAATAAGCTCGCGATCACCACCAGACTGATCGATCCGGAAAGGATGGGCGTGACCAGATACTCGATCCCCGGATCGGCCCCGAACACCACCACCGGATTGGCCCCCGCCGGTGGGTGGGTCAGCCGTAACGCCGCCATGACCGATATCGCCACCCCGACCGCCAAGGCCACGGCCCACCATTCATTGGGCAGCACCATCCGCATGGCAATTGCAATGGCTGTGGCGATCAAATGCCCACCGACCACATTCATAGGTTGCGACAACGGACTATTGGCCAGGGAAAACAGCAAAACACAGCTAGACCCGAACGACGCGATCAAAAGGGGTGTCCCGGCGTAAACACTCAATGCCCCCGTGAGACCGATGGCCAAAACCCCACCGATACCGGCCAGAATCGTTTGCTGGAAATTATGAGACGCCTGGTGCCGACTAAAGTAATGACGCATAAAGAAAGCCACTTAACCACTATTGCCGGAGCTTGGTACAGCCTCCGATGACCGCCGTCAACAGAACAAATCGCAGAGTGGATGGTCTATAAACACGGGACACGGAACCTTAAAGGAGCCTAATGTACGGACTCCTTGGGGAAGAGCCCCATTTGCGGCATAATGCCCCATGAGCTCCGACCAAAAGTGGTTACGGAATGACAGGACGGATTAGACTAGGTGGATTCTAGACCAACGATACCTTCAGAAGCCTCATCTCAATCCCTTGTTTGCATCGGGCACGGGTTCGGCATTGCCGAAACAACCCTTGCGGTAAGCTGCCTTGAGGCCTATGGGATCGTGGTTCATACCGCCGACCGCTACATGATTACAACCTTTCCGCATTATGCGATGATGTTAGGTGGCATGCGCCTGTATGTCAGCGCAGAGAAAGCCGATGCTGCTATCCAAATCTTATCGGAGATCACAGACAACCCGGCGCAATTTAAATTAATCCGTGCCCTTATCATTATTGCAGTCTGTATGTTTACTCACGTGCCGGGTCTACCTGTTGGTGTCTTTCTACGGAGTCATAGTTCCGAGCGTAGTCAAGATACGGCATCACCTCCTATAGCCTAATGACTTCTATTCGAGAATTGGTACACAAGGCATAACGATATGGACACAAATTTCTGGCAGCAAAAATGGTCACGAAATGAACTTGGCTTTCACCTCTCCGAAGCCAATCCACTGCTCACCAAACACCTCGACGCCTTATCTTTAACCAAAGGCGCACGCATCTTTCTGCCGCTATGCGGTAAGACGAGAGATATAGCTTGGTTGCTATCCCAAGGCTATCGTGTCGTCGGCGCGGAACTGGTCAAAACTGCAATTGAACAATTGTTCGACGACCTCCAGGTCACCCCCATTATCAATACGATTGGATCGGTCGAACGCTGGAGCGCTCACGCCATCGACATTTTTGTTGGTGACATATTCGAGTTGACCACGGTCATGCTTGGTCCTGTGGACGCCATCTATGATCGCGCGGCCCTGGTCGCCTTACCCGACCCTATGCGCCGCCGCTATGCTGCTCACATCATAACAATAAGCGAAACCGCCCCTCAACTTCTAATCAGCTATACCTACGATCAAAGCAAAATCAGCGGCCCACCATTTTCGGTCCCCGATGAGGAGATCCGCGACCATTACCAAGATCACTATGCCATTACACAGCTGGCATCCATCCCCGTACCTGGCGGAATGAAAGGCATCTCGGCTGCGGAAAAGGTGTGGGCGTTGATGAAAGCGTAACGGCCTCGCCTATTCGCAAAAAGGCTTAGCAGAATAAAACTGCTTGGCCTTATTACCTTTGGCACAAACATTCTAATGGTTCGATGCAACATAAAACGGAACAGTGCCAATTGCACTCGGCGACAATGAAAAGGAAAGGCTAGCTATTTTATAATTTTCAGAAGATTATTCTTTGTATGCAAAAACATCACGGGGATAGAGTTTACCTTCTAATATAATCCACTCGATCTTTCGTATGTTCTCAATGTCTTTCAAGGGGTCAGCTGAAAGTATCAAAATATCTGCGATCTTATTTGGTTCAATCGTTCCAACCGTCGCTTCTCTTCCTATGAGCTTCGCTCCATTACGTGTCGCTGCGGTGATCGCTTCCATTGGAGTCAATCCGCATTCCGTCAGAATTTTGACCTCCCAAGGAGTATTATATCCTTGGAAATTATATCCAACCGTACCTCCAGCGTCGGTTCCAACTGTTATTTGAACACCCGCTTTATGCATTTTCTCAATATTTTCGCAGAAGATTGGGTTTGCTTTTTCTGCCCAAGCATAGGCATCGAACAGAGCAACTTTTTTGAATTGCCTTTTTTCTTCTTCAATAAATTTAGGGTCGCGCATTTTTTGTAGCATAAAATGGGGAACACTGTTCTCAATGATCTTACTATTAAGATTTATTCCTGCTTCTGGATCATGCGTTAGAAAAGATCGGAACAGACTAGCGGTAGGAACAACTAATATATTTCTAGAAGCAATTTCAGTAATAAGATTATCACCATCTATATTTTTTTCCGACAACCCATGCAGGATCGCTACGGGGTTTACCGGAACCGCGCGCCTGTACTCGTGCAAACCAACTGCGTGAACATAAACTTTTGTATGTTCTTTGCGGGCAACATCCAATGCGGCGTCCAACATGTCTTCAGTCAATTCCACGTGGGTTTTTTCAGATCCAAGACCGCTTTCAATCGCAATTTTTAAGCCGTCGACGCCGGCAGCAATGTGTTCTAAGGCTTGTTTGCGGGCGGCCTCTGCATTGCGTAATCCTCCACTGTGGCGACTAGCCCAACCATGTTCAGGAACAAAAGGAGTGCCAAGGGCAAAGATCCGTGGCGCAAGAAGCTGCCCTTCGCGCTGATCATGGCGCTGTTTGATAATCCAGCTTAGGGGGGAGCCCACATCTAATACTGTCGTTACCCCGTTATACAGGAATGCGCGGGGCGTGTGTTCGACAACCTGAGTTCGCTCTTCAGGTGAGAGCTGGAAAAGCACCGGTGCGCCGAGATGAACATGTGTATCGATTAAGCCGGGGATAATATACTTGCCGGTTGCATCAACGATTTTTGTGTCTTGAGAAGTTTTAATATTAGTACCAATAGAGACGATCTTATTCTCAACGATGAAAACGTCAATTCCGCGTTTGGCGTCGCTGCCTGTTCCGTCAATAAGTGTCCCATTTTTGATTAGGATTGCGTTTGATTGATCAGGAGATGAGAAGGCTAAACTCGGAGATATTGCAGATAATAGGGTTACTATAATGCAGCTAAGTCTGGTTAGTCGTTCTTTGCTAAACAATTTCTGTATCATTTCGCCCTCGGAGTAACTTAGTTAAACTTAGCAGCGATGAATGTATGTTTCACCTCATCATATTTTTCCGAGTTTTATTAGAGTTTGTTTTATGATATTTTTTCCATCCTGGTTCAAGGGGAGAATGGGGGCGCGCGG
>JBBCIP010000159.1:0-27457 GCA_037189785.1 Alphaproteobacteria bacterium | reverse complement strand
GTTTTGCATGACAAAGATTCGATCGAATCCCATATCGAAGACACGCTCATTGCCGGGGCGAACATGTGCGACGAACGTGCCGTTCGTTTCGTGGTCGAACACGGTCGTGAAACGATCCAGTGGTTGGTCGGCGAAGGGGTGCCGTTCAGTCACCGCGAACCGCCCCATGATCCGACCGAACTGCATCTGACCATCGAAGGCGGCCACAGTCACCGCCGTATCGTCCACGCCGTTGACGCCACCGGGCGGGCGGTTCAGACCACGCTCGAAGCCCGGGCCCGGGCGCACCCCAATATCCATCTGTTTGAAAATCACATGGCGGTCGACTTGGTGACCCAGGGAGCTGGCGGCGAACGGCGCTCGGTCGGGGCCTATGTCTATGATGACCGGCGTGACACTGTGGACGTGTTTAGGGCCAAGGCGACGGTTCTGGCCACCGGCGGCGCCAGCCGGGTTTACCTTTATACGACCAATCCCGATGGCTCGACCGGCGACGGCATGGCCATGGCCTGGCGGGCCGGATGCCGGGTCGCCAATATGGAGTTCAACCAGTTTCATCCGACCTGCTTGTATCACCCCGAAGCCCGCACATTCTTGCTAAGCGAAGCGCTACGGGGTGAGGGCGCCAAACTGTTGCTGCCCGACGGCAAAACGTTCATGCATCGGTTCGATAAACGGGCCGAATTGGCACCCCGCGACATCGTGGCCCGGGCTATCGACCATGAAATGAAGCGGTTGGGGGCCAAAAGCCTGTTCCTTGATATCAGCCATCAACCGGCCGACTTTATCATGAGCCATTTCCCGACCATTTATAGTCGGTGCCTGAAGCTTGGGTTCGATATCACCAAGGAACCGATTCCGGTGGTCCCGGCCGCTCATTACACCTGCGGCGGGGTGATGACCGATCTTCAGGGGCAAACCGATATCCCCGGTCTGTATGCGGTCGGCGAAGTCGCCCATACCGGTCTTCATGGGGCCAATCGCATGGCGTCCAATTCGTTGCTGGAATGCTTGGTGTTCGCGTCTTCAGCGGCCGACCATATCGAGAAAAGCATCGATACGGTTCCCAATCCGCCGACTGTGGCCCCGTGGGATGAAAGCCGGGTGACCGATTCCGATGAGGAAGTAGTGGTTTCTCATAACTGGAACGAACTGCGCCATTTCATGTGGGACTATGTGGGCATCGTTCGTACCGACAAGCGGCTGCAACGCGCATTGCGTCGGGTCGAGCTGTTGGCGACGGAAATTCGTGATTATTACACCAACTTCCGGGTCACTAAGGATTTGCTGGAGCTGCGCAACTTGGTGGTCGTGGCCGAGCTGATCGTCCGTTCGGCAATGACACGGAAAGAAAGCCGCGGCCTTCATTTCACGGCCGACTATCCTGACGTATCGAGCCAGCCGCCAGTTGACACAATTTTGATTCCCGGCCGCCGTTAGGTCCAGGTTAGCTGATATCTCGTCCGCTGAATTGTTGTCATATCACTGACACCAATCTGTCACCGAATCTGATTACCCTTCCGTCACGTTAACACTTTGTTAACTATTGGGGACTTTCAGGAGGGTCAGATGTTCCGTAGTTTTTGTGCCGCTGTCGCGGTTATCGGCAGCTTGGCGATGGCCACTGCTGCTCAGGCAGCCGTTATCGATTTTGAAGGCAGCACCGTGACGGGTGCCAGCCGTAACCTGGATCAAGATGGCGCCAATATGCATGGTCCAAGCTTGATCAATTATGCCGGGTATGACTGGCTCGGTATGTCGGTGTCGAAGCCGTTGGTCAGTGTCAATCGTCCGCGTCAAATCACCGGCTTTGAAAACGATCCTGAAGATGGTCCGATTGCGATTACGACACCGGTTGATACCGGTTTCCATCGCTCCGTCGTGTCGGGTGAAACGGTTGCGTTCCTGCGGTCTACCGGCGGCAGCAGCTTATTCGGCAGCATCAAAGCCTTACCGGGCGATGATAACTTCAATTTCATCAGCACCTATATCACGTCGGCTTACCGTGACAATGTAACGGCAACGATCACCGGTTTGCGCGATGGCGTCGCAGTCTATAGCGAAATTTTCACGATCGGCATCGATGCGCCGACCTTGTTGCAGCTTGATTTCTTTGACATCGATGAAATCCAGTTCCTCAGCAGCGGCGGCACGTTCTTATATCCGAACAGCAACACTGTTGGTGGCTATTCCAATCCAAGCAATGCGTTCAGCGTGCCGATCTTGGTGTTTGATGATATGGTCATCACACCCTTTGTGGCGGCTGCCGTCGCCGAACCTGCAACTTTGGGTCTCCTGGGCCTGAGCTTGGTCGCTATGGGTATGACAGCACGGCGTCGTCGTTACGCCTAATTCAATCGTCGACGGCTTTAATCAGCTTTCGTTCCAACACCCGAAGCGCGGTCTCCAATCCGTGGCCGCGCTTCAGGATTTGGCCTTCGGTGCCGTATCCGGGACCATAGATCGTATAGGCGCCTTGTTTGCGGGCTAGTTTTGGGGCTTTAACGATCCGATAAAGCGGCATTTCACTGCTGCGGCGGAAAATCGAAAAAATGGCGGCGTCGCGGGTCATGTCGATGGCGTAATCACGCCATTCGCCGGCCGCCACCATGCGCCCGTATATGTTCAGGATTTGGCTAAGCTCAATCCGATTGAAGACGACAGTCTCTGGCTCACGCGAAGAACCGGTGGATGATGGAAACGCAGCAATAACGCTTTCTGTCATGCCTTCTCTGTCTACTATCGCGCTCTGTTTACATAAAATCTTGCTAAATCACAGCACACTCCGTCAGTCTGCGCCTTTGCGGACGCAATGGCAAGAACAGGAATTCACGTCATTTATTGGCCGTTCATCGCTTCATGGCCAAGGTCACGCCGTCGCCAACCGCCGTCATGGTCATATGAACGCGCCCATCCTTGGCGATTTTATCGTTAAGGACGCGAATGGCCTTGGTATCGTCATCCTGACGCTTGGGGTCGACGACCCACCCCATCCACAGCACATTGTCGACCATAATTAAACCGCCGGACCGCAACAACTGAAGCGCCCGTTCATAATAGGCCCCGTAGTTTTCTTTATCGGCGTCAATGAAACAGATATCGAACGTGCCGCTTTGACCATCGGCGATCAGCCGATCCATGGTTTCAAGGGCCGGAGCCAAGCGTAAATCGATTTTGTGGTCGATGCCCGCTTCCTGCCAATACCGCTGGCCCATGGCGGTCCACTCTGCGCTGACATCGCAGGCGATGATTTCGGCGTCATCAGACATGGCGGTGGCCATGGCCAAGGTGCTGAAGCCCGTAAACACACCAATCTCCAGATAGCGCTGTGCGTTGATGAGCTGGGCTTGGAATTGCATGAAGGCCGCTTGTTCCCAGGAAATCTGCATTTGTGGGATTTTGGTTTTAGCCTGGGTTTCTTCGCGTAAACGCCGGAACAGATCCGGTTCTGCTGGGTTGTGTTGATAGAGATAATCGACGATATCCGGGCTTAATCCCCACGAAGCGCTCATTTAATTTATCCTTTCTTATCAATACACTAAATGAATGGACTGGGGATTGTCACAAACTGCCACAAACTATCATAAAGCTGCCCCATTCCGAACCTACTGCCGCCGCAATGGCCAAGCATAGTGACCACACTGACCTTCTTGAGTTAGTCCAGTTGCTGACCGGGGAACCTCAGCCCCACATCACCCCCCCCAAGTCTCCGGACGGCAACTGGACGCCCCCTTTCCCCAAGCCACAGCCCCCAGCTCAGTGATGAATACCCATACGGGCCGATCTTGGCGTCTGCAGAAATCAGACGTGTGACCGTCCGAAGATGTGACGCATTATTCTGTCATTTATTCTAACTCGTTCTGTCTGTTAAAGTTTCATCCTGTTCGCGCTGACATTTCTGAGTTGATAGCGGCCTTGCGGTTCCCCATCGCATCCAGTATCACTTGAAGCCCGACACCATCTTCTGCGCCATAAGGCTTCTGCGCCATAAGGCCGTCTTCTGCACCATAAGGAGAACGTGGGTGACATCCCTTCTTGAAGCCCGGTCGTTGACCAAAAAATTCGGTTCGATTACTGCCGTGAACGGCGTCAGTTTTGCCATCAACAAGGGGGAGGTCATGGGCTTCCTCGGCCCAAATGGGGCCGGCAAAAGCACCACCATGAAAATGTTGACCGGCTTTCTGCGTCCAACCGCGGGCGATGCCTTTATCGCTGGTTTGAATGTGGAGGCGGAGCCGATTGCCGCCAAGCAGCGGTTGGGATACTTGCCCGAAGGGGCCCCGGCCTATGGCGATATGACTCCTTATGGTTTTTTGAAATTCGCGGCCGCTGCTCGCGGTCTGCCGCGCAGTGCCGTGGATGGCTTGATCGACAAGGCGATCGCCCGCACGCATTTGAAAGCGGTGTTGCATCGCCCGGTCGAAACCTTGTCCAAAGGGTTCAAACGCCGGGTCGGTTTGGCCCAGGCAATTTTGCATGATCCCGATGTACTGGTGTTGGACGAGCCGACCGATGGTCTCGACCCCAATCAAAAGCAAGAAATGCGCAAATTGATCAACGCCATGGCGGCGGACAAAGCGATCATCATCTCGACCCATATTTTGGAAGAAGTCGAAGCCGTTTGCAGCCGCGCGATTGTGATCGATCGCGGTCGCGTTGTGGCCGATGGCACGCCGTTATCGCTGCGCTCGCGCTCGCGCTACCACAATGCGGTCACCTTGACCTTGGCCAGCGCGGACCGGCTGTCGGTGCAAAAGGTGCTGTCGTCGCTTGCTGGTGTGGCCGCGGTCGAGGTCGTCGATGGTCTCCAAGGGTTATTGTTGGTGACGGCGGTGTCGGTCGGCGGCAAGCCGATATTGGATATGGTGACTTCGGCGGCCACTGCGCAAGGCTGGACCATCAAGGAAATTGCTGTGGACCCTGGTCGTCTTGACGATGTGTTCTGGACCTTGACCAGCGCCGAAGCGGGGACGCGTGAAGAAGGGGCGGCGGCATGACCATAAGCAGTCTGAATATGAATGGTTTGGGCGCGGTGTTCCGGCGTGAATTCGCCAGTTATTTTGCAACGCCGCTGGCCTATGTATTCATCGTCATCTTTCTAATTTTTTCCGGCATCTTCACGTTTTATGTCGGCGGGTTCTTTGAACGTGGACAAGCGGATCTGCAACCGTTCTTCGGGTTTTTGCCGTGGCTGTATTTATTCCTGATCCCGGCGGTCGCCATGCGATTATGGGCCGAGGAACGCAAAGCCGGAACATTCGAATTATTACTGACCTTGCCGATTTCGGTCCCGGCGGCGGTGTTGGGCAAGTTCTTTGCCGCCTGGGCGTTTACGGCGGTGGCTTTGGTTTTAACGGTCCCGCTGTGGATCACCGTCAATGTCTTGGGGGATCCGGATAATGGTGTGATCTTGGCCGGATATATTGCCGGACTGATTATGGCCGGGGCCTATCTGTCGATCGGATCGTGTATTTCGGTGATGACCAATAATCAAGTCATTGCCTTTGTGGTGACAGTGATGGTGGCGTTCTTGTTCACCATGAGCGGCCTTCCGGTGGTGTTGAATTTCTTCTCCGGCTGGGCGCCGCAATTTTTGATCGATCAAATCGCATCGTTCAGCTTCCTGACCCACTTCAATTCTATCACCCGTGGGGTGATTGACTTCCGCGATCTGATTTATTTCGCGGCCCTGATGGCGTTCTGGTTGTTCGTGAATATTGTGCTCGTCGATGCCAAACGGGATGCGGGATAAGATCATGTCGAAAGCAAAGAAACATATCAGTCGCGCCGGTTTGATTGTCTTGGCCGTGGTGCTGTTTGTGGCGGTCAACATTCTGTCGACATCGTTGCTGACGTCGAGTCGTATCGATTTGACGGCCGACCGGCTTTATTCGTTAAGTGACGGCACCCGCAATATCGTCGGCAAACTGGATGAGCCGGTCACCTTGCGGTTCTTTTTCTCCGACCAATTGGCGACGCCCTATCCAAGTTTAAAAAGTTATGGCGAGCGGGTCCGCAATTTGCTCCAAGAATATGAAAGCCTGTCGGGCGGTAAAATCAAATTGGTGACGGTCAATCCCGAGCCGTTCAGCTCGGCCGAAGACGATGCGGTGGCGGCCGGCTTGCGCGGTGTTCAAACATCGGGCGGCGAGACATTGTATTTTGGCCTGGTTGCCACAAGCTCCACCGATCTCCAGCAAACCATTGCCTATTTCGCGCCGGAACGGGAACGCTATCTCGAATACGATCTGTCGAAATTGGTGTCGGATCTGGCCAGCGCCGATAAGCCGGTTGTCGGTTTGATCACAACCCTGCCGTTGGAGTTCGGCCCGGGCGGCCCGATGGCCATGGCCCAAGGTCAGTCGGCGCCCTATGTGGTGTACGAGCAATTGCGACAGTCCTATACCGTGCGTAACCTTGGCCCGGTGTTTTCATCGGTCGGCGATGATGTGGATATGCTGTTGATCGTCCACCCCGGCGATCTTGGCGAAGCCGAACTTTATGCGATCGATCAATATGTCTTGCGCGGCGGCAAGGCCATCGTTTTTGTCGATCCGCATTTTGAATCTGCGGCGGCGATGCAGCAGTTGGCACAGATGATGCCGGGCGGGGGTGTGCCCGCAAGCTCCAATATGAAACGATTGTTCACAGCCTGGGGGGTGCAGTTTGATAGCACCAAGGTTTTGGGTGATCGTACATTCGCGCAGCGCGTCAGCGTGCCGGATATGTCCGGTGGTCGCAGCTTGAAAGATTATATTGCCTGGCTCGCGTTGCCTGCTGGCGCCATGAACAGCGGTGACATTGTGACCGCTGATCTGAACGCAGTGAATTTGGCCAGTAGCGGTGTGCTGTCCCCGGTCGATGGGGCGTCGACGACGTTTGAACCGCTGATTTCGTCCAGTGCGGAATCCATGCTTTTGGATGTGGATAGTCTGCGCGCCCATCCTGATCCGGATGATTTGCTGCGCGCCTTCAAAGCCGATGGAGCCGCTAAAACCATCGCGGCGCGGATCGGCGGCAAAGCCAAAAGTGCGTTTGCCACGGCTCCGGCGGCGGCCCCATCTGAGGCTGGAGTGGCTCCCGAAACGGCAGCTCCCAAAACAATGGTGCCGCATCTTGGTGAAGCGCAAGATGGCGTCCATGTGATCGTTGTGGCCGATGTCGATTTGTTTGAAGATCAGTTCTGGGTTCAGGTGCAAAACTTCGCCGGCCAGCGGGTCGCCATTCCGATGGCGGACAACGGCCCACTGATCATCAATGCTGTCGATAACCTGAGCGGATCGAGCGATTTGATCGGTCTTCGTAGCCGTGGTGTGTCGCAACGGCCGTTCACTTTGGTCGATGATATCCGTCGGCAGGCTGAAACGCGCTTCTTGGCCGAAGAACAGCGCCTGCAAAGCAAATTGGCCGAGACCGAGCAACGGATCCGGGCCGCCGAAGAAGGCCGCGATCTGGGCGACGCTGCGGCGCTGGATCGGACTCAAGCCGATGCGGTCGAAAGCTTCCGCCAAGAATTGTTGACGACACGGAAAGACTTGCGTGATGTCCAGCATAGCCTGCGTCGTGACATTGAACGGTTGGGCTCGGTCGTCGCTTTTATCAATATTGCTTTGGTGCCGATTTTGGTCGGTGTTGCGGCGTTGATCATTGCAGCGATCCGGCGCCGCCGCGCGGACCGTGTATAGACTTGGCGCATAGATCTGGGGCAAAGCGATGAAAAGCAAAACCATTATTGTCTTTGCAACGATCACAGGGATTGCCGTCGCTGCGGCCGCCGTTGTGTTGTGGCGCGATCATCGTGCCTATGCCCCGACGGCGGAGATGGCGGTCTATCCCGATATGGGGCAAAAGCTTGAAACTGTTTCGTCGATTACGGTTGCCGACAAAGACACCACGATCGTTCTGAAAAAATCCGATCAAGGGTTATGGACGCTACCGGAAAAATCCGACTATCCGGCCAATACGGCGCAAGTCCGGCGGCTGTTGCTGGCGTTCGATCGTATGACGATTGTCGAGCCGAAAACAGAAAAGCCTGAATTATACGGCCGCTTGGGCCTGACTGACATCACCCTGCCGGACAGTCGGGCGCGCTTGATCACCTTGGGCGGAAGCGATGGCGCGACGGTGGCCGCCCTTTTGGTCGGCGATACGGTGCGTGGCGCGGTGCCCGGTGGCGCGGGGGCGGGCACTGATCGTGCCTATATCCGCAAACAGGGCGAGGCCGCGACCTGGCTGGTGGATGGCCTTCCACCAGTTGCGGCCACCACGGCGTCTTGGCTGGACGATAAACTTTTGAATGTTGAAAAAGAACGGATTGCGTCGGTCACCGTTCATCATCAATCGGGGGAGCGTCTAGAAGCCACGCGTGACACGCCGGATCAGGCCACGTTCCAGATTGCCGATTTGCCCAAGGGCCGGGTTGTCAAAACCTATGGCGGTCTTGATAACATGACCGCGACCTTGGCTTATCTGACCTTCGACGATGTGCGGGCTGCGGTGCCGTCAGATCAGCCGCCGACGGCGGCGACGATTTATAAAACTTTCGATGGCTTGGTCGTTACGGCCACGGTGCGGGAGGAGTGGGTTCATTTCACGGCGACCTTCGATCCGGCTCCGCTGGCGGCGGGCGATATGACGAAAATCCTGCCCAAAGCTCCGGCCGACGGCAAGGCCGAGGCCGCCGCAATACAGGCGCGGCTCGGTGGCTGGGACTATAAACTCCCTGATTTCAAGCTTAAGGATCTGATGCCGGTGCTGGATGATCTTTTGGAGCCCAAGCCCTAACTCAAGCCTCAATTCAAGCCTCAATTCAGGCCCCAGATCAAGGAAACTGACCAATACGTTTTGCAAGTGGGTCGGACAAGGCCCTTGACCTTCTCACCCCAGATCCCATATGGGCCAATAACCACACTATTTTTAGACGAGGGACAGATCGCTCATGACGGAAACGGCATCAGCCAACGACACCCAAAACGGTGCAAACTATGAACGCCATGGCTTCCAAGCGGAAGTCGCCAAATTGCTGCATATGATGGTGCATTCGGTCTATTCGGAGCGGGAAATTTTCTTGCGCGAATTGATCTCGAACGCATCGGATGCTTGCGACAAATTGCGTTATGAAAGTTTGACCCAGCCGAATCTTTTAGACGACGGCGGTAAGACGTTTGCCATCGATATCGTCGCCGATGCCAAGGCCGGGACCTTGACCGTGACCGATAACGGCGTCGGCATGAGCAAACAGGAATTGATCGAAAATCTTGGCACGATTGCGCGCTCGGGCACCTCGGCGTTTGTGTCGAAGCTGACTGGCGACGCCAAAAAAGATGTGTCGCAGATCGGCCAGTTCGGGGTCGGTTTTTATTCGGTGTTTATGGTCGCCGATCGGGTCTCGGTGACCAGCCGCCGCGCCGGTCAAGATGACACCTGGGTGTGGGAATCCGAAGGCACCGGTGAGTTCTCGCTCCATGGCGGCGAACGTCCGGCGCGTGGTACGACCATTACGCTCCATATCAAAGACGATGCGAAGGAGTTTTTGGAAAAAGCGCGGCTTTCGACCATCGTTAAAACCTATTCCAATCACATCCCGGTCGCGATTACGCTCAAGATCGACGACGGAGAGGCCGAACAAGTCAATTCGGGATCAGCGTTGTGGACGCGCTCGAAAAGCGACATCACCGACGATCAATACAAAGAATTTTATCATCATGTAGCCCATGCTTTTGATGATCCGGCGCTGACTTTGCATTATCGCGCCGAAGGCACGCTTGAATACAGTGTCTTGCTGTTTGTGCCGACACGGCGGCCGATGGATCTTTATGATCCGGCCCGTAAATCTCGGGTCAAATTATTCGTGAAGCGCGTGTTCATCACCGATGATTGCGAAGCGGTTCTGCCGCCGTATCTGCGGTTCCTGCGCGGCGTCATCGACAGCCAAGATCTGCCGCTCAATATCAGCCGGGAAATGCTGCAAAACAATCCGGTCTTAGCCAAGATGCGGAAAGCCGTGACCAATCGCGTGTTGACGGAATTGGAAAAGAAGGCCGAAAGCGATGCCGATGGCTTTGCGACAATTTGGGAAGCGTTCGGCCCCGTCATCAAAGAAGGGATCTATGAAGATTTCGAGCGTCGCGATCAAATTCTGAAATTAGCGCGCTTCCGCTCCACCACCCAGGATGGCTGGACCACCTTGGCCGACTATATCACGCGCATGAAGCCGGATCAGAAGGCGATCTATACCATCACCGGCGACAATCTCGACGCCGCGCGCCGCAGCCCGCATCTTGAAGGCTTTAAAGCCAAGGGTGTTGAAGTGTTGTTGCTGAGCGATCCGGTCGATGATTTCTGGCTGACCTCGGTGCCGGAATTCGATGGCAAGCCGTTGAAATCCGTCACTCGCGGCGGCTCTGATTTGGCTGATCTTGCTGGTGGCGACGACAGCAAAACCGATGCCGACAAAAAAGATCCGGCCCCAGCCGGGCTCGATGCCTTGATCGCCGCGTTGAAGGACCATTTGAAAGATGCGATCAAGGATGTGCGGACCACCGATCGTCTGACCGACAGCCCGGTCTGTCTGGTCGCCGATGACGGCGATATGGATATGCATATCGCCCGTATCCTGCAGCAGTCGAAGCAACTGGGCGCCATGTCGCCACGGATCTTGGAACTCAATCCGAAACACGCTTTGGTCAAAGCTTTGGCGGCCCGGGCCGAGCAAGGTGGCGCGCTTGACGCTTTATCCGATGCGGCGCATTTGCTTCACGATCAAGCGCTCATTCTCGAAGGCGAAAGCTTATCGGATCCGGCTGAGTTCAGTCGTCGTCTGACGGCGGTCATGACTCAGGCCTTCGGCTAAGGGGTGTGGCCCCACTTGAAAGATCATGGCTTGAAACATCATTGATTTCGAATCAAGGGACCCTTCAGGGTCCCTTTTTTTGTACCCCCATCTGTGGGGTGTTTCAAAATGGGACGACGGATCATTTGCTGTAAGGGAGGTTTTACAAGAAATAACATTCGTTACGATTTCAGCGGGTCATATTAACAAATTATCAAGACTTTTGGCCTTCAGCCCTGGACTGGCACGACCGTTGCTATATCCTTGTCAGTGATAACTGACGAGAGTGTCGCGTATGTATCGCCAATCAGTCATCGAAATGACCCGCCGGAGTTGGGGCTTCGTTCTGGAAAATCAATCTGATTTTATCAGAAAGGCTGCCTTACCAGGCCTGGCATGGTTGTTCCTTGCGGTGCTTTTGGCAGCAATTCCCAATATTGATGAGTCCTTGCCGTTCCTCAGCGTCATTTCCAACGTCATTTTGGCGGTGTTCTTGGCGGATTGGTTCCGCTTTACTCTACGTTTAGGCCCTGCGAAAAGCCCGGCGTTCGATTTGTTACGGAATCCGATGGCGTTATTGAAAGTGGTCGGGCGTATTGTGCTGCGGATTGCCGTGGTCGTCATCGTTGCTTCAGTGATTTTGTTGCCGCTGACCATTCTGTTTGCGGCGGGAACATTGATCGCCACTGGTAATCTTGATGATCCGGCCGCTTTGGATCGTGTGGTATCCTTGGCCATGCCTTTGTCTGCTTTGGTCATGTCGCCGTTGCTGGTGCGATTTTATGTCTATTATGCGGCTTTGGCAGCGGGCCGGAATGATTTATCGGCGCGGGATATTTGGCGGTGGTCGCGGGGCCGCAGCTTGCGGTTGCTGGGATTGTTGGCGCTGTCATTAGGCCCGGCGGTGTTGACCCTTTATATTGTCGACCACATCGCGTCTCAGGGTCTGGTGGTCATTCCGGTTTACGTATTGGCCTTGCCGGTGGTGTTTGTATCCTTGGCTGTTCTGGCCTCGACCACGGCGCGGGCTATGGCCAGCCTGGTGGTGCCGCCGGTTAAAGCCTAATCCAGCCTGACGTTGGTATTGTTTAGCGTTTAAGGGCCGTTTGACCGGCTGGTATGCTTCGTTTTGGCAATTCCGCCTCGGCCGTAGCGATGATGCGACCGGTTTCATCATGCTGGACCAGAATGGCATAGGCATCGGCCCCGGCGGATTCTAGGGGCTCGAGTTCGGCGCTGACGGTCAAGCTGCCCCCGGTCCAGGATCCAAGCTTGCTGCTCCAGACCACGCTGTTGTGATAGGTCAGCGTTTTTCCGGTATTTTCCCCGTGATTGATAGTCACGTCCCGACTGTAATTGTAGCCCACAAGCCACAGGCTGGCGCTACCCTTGAGCTTACTTTTGGTCAAGCTGACATTGATCAGGTGATCTTTGATAGCCAGGGACAATTTAGGCGCTTTGTGCTTGCTTTTAACAGATTGGGTCGCGCCAATCAGTGACATGACCTCGTCACGCCGTGATCCTATGGCTTGGGCTTCGCCGCCGACGATGATCTGCGGGGTATAGACGCCGGAAAGGCCGAGCGCGCGGTTGTAATCGCGTTGACGGTCGGCGTGTTCAGGCCGGGCCAGCGTATCTTTCCAACCCATGTAGTCCCAATAATCGACGGACCAGCTCAAAGCCAGGATATCGTCGCGCTTGGCAAGTTCGCTCAGTAACGCATCGGCCTTGGGGCAGGAACTGCAGCCTTGGCTCGTGAACAGCTCTACAACCGTTTTTGGCGAACTGGAAAGTTTAGCCTCGGCAAATTTACCCTCGTTGCCGGCCGACACAATATTCGGTCCGGCAACGAGGGCCGTCAGACAGGAGACGGCAAAAAGGAGAGGAGGAAGAATGACATATCTAAAACGAGTAACCATGTACCTGAGTTTACCCCGAATCCTGATCCCCGAGCCAATCACAGCTTGGTGAGCTAATCCTACGCTCACAAGCCCTCCATAGGCTAGCCGCGACAGACTGTGCCGCGAAATGAAAAATGTCCGCTGTCATGTTTTTCTTTGCCGACAGAACAGGAAAATAGTCTATGCAGGGCAATAGGTTAGTCTGGGTTGTCACCATTACCGGCCCTCAGCCCTTTGTCTGCCGAGGGCTGTATAGGTGTGTCCTGGGAAGTTGGTAGAGCACGAGGCCCATCTATGAGTTGATTTTCCTAGAGTTGGATTTTGGAAGTCTGCTTTATCTTTTGCATAGGGATTTCAGTCTTAAAACTCTGAACTTCCTTGAGCTTTCCCAATTCGTTTATCTGGAATTGCCGGTATGCGTCTAGGTTTGCAACTGCCACTCGCAGCAGAAAATCGCAATCGCCAGCCATCAAATGGCACTCGGTTACTTGCGGCATGTTGTTCACAGCCTTGATGAATTTGCTGACGGTTTCTTCATCCTGACCTTTCAGCCAAACACGAGTGAAGATTGTGAAGCCCGCTCCAACTTTCGCGGCGTCAAGGATCGCCACATACCGCTCGATGATGCCTGCCTCCTCCAGCAGACGTACCCGACGTAAGCACGGCGAAGGCGAAAGTCCCACTTTCTTCGCCAACTCCACGTTCTGAAGACGGCCATCTTCCTGGAGGGCATTCAGGATGCGGCGGTCGATGTTGTCCAGTTCGACGGTCATCATGGGCCTCTCTCAAGGTCAAGTTGCATTCTAAAAGCACCCGATACTTCTTTTTTACGATTAACTGGCACATAGTTCCATAAATCAAGGTAAATAAAGCATATACGCAACCAAATTTCAATGAGATTGGTTCAGAATGCTCACTTGTGATGATTGGCGAGAGTATCTAATTGATGGAAAGCACTTCCCCTGTTTCGATGACAAGCGAGTCCGCTTGCGAGTCTCGTGAGATGCGGCGTGGCCTCACAGATGCATTGCCGGTCATGGCCGGATTTGTTCCCTTTGCACTGGTTCTCGGCGCACAAGCCACTCAAAAGGGCTTCAGCACGCTCGAAGTACCGCTACTGACCGGGCTGAACTTCGGCGGCGGGTCTGAATTTGCAGCCGTAGCTCTTTGGACGTCACCGCCACATGTGCTGCTGATCGCGGTTATCACTTTCCTGGTTAACAGCCGTCATTTGCTGATGGGTGCCGTACTGGCGCCATACATCCAGAGCCTGCCCAAGCGTAAGGCGCTGCCTGCTTTGTTCTTTATGTGTGATGAGAGCTGGGCGATGGGATTGACCGATGCAAAGCGACGTGCGAGCGCCGGCATCGCGGACGCCTTCAGCCTGCGCTACTATCTTGGCGTCTCGTTGGGCCTCTACGTGACTTGGATTGTGTTCACTGCGATTGGCGCGGTCGTTGGGCCGTTGATCGGTGACATTGAAGCCTGGGGCTTCCACATGGCTTTCCCGGCCGTTTTCCTGGTTTTGCTGCGAGGTATGTGGAAGGGAGTCTGCGCTGCATTTCCGTGGCTGGTCAGTCTCGCGGTCGCGGCGTCCACTTATTTGCTGGTGCCGGGAGCTTGGTATGTCGCCGCCGGCGCACTGTCGGGCTTGGCTGCTGCTTACTTCATGTCATGGAGCAAGGAATGATCCATACAGCTACGTTTCTCACCATCATGCTGATGGCGGGCATCACCTACCTGACCCGAGTTCTTGGCTATATCGCTCTGCGCAATCGGGCTTTGAGCCAGCGGGCCGTATTCGTGATGGAGGCGGCGCCTGGGTGCGTACTGATCTCGGTGATCGCCCCGCACTTCGTCTCGAATCGACCGGCAGACCTGATCGCGCTGACATTGACCCTGTTCGCGGCGATGCGGTGGTCAATGTTGCCGACGGTCATTGTCGGCGTTGCCAGCGCAGCCTTGCTGCGGCATTTGATGGGATGACCTGCCGATGAGCGAGATCCTAGTTCACGATCATTGGGTATCTACCGAGCACGGCAAGTTGTTCGCTAGACGCTGGACGCCGAAGGCAGGCCGAGCATCCGCGTCTGTGCCCATCATTCTCCTTCACGACTCCCTCGGGTGTGTCGCGCTATGGCGCGACTTTCCGGAACATCTGGCAGCAGCTACCGGCTTGGAGGTGATCGCCTACGACCGGCTGGGATTCGGTCGATCCGACCATCATTACGGCGCACTGTCGCCTCTGCACTTTATTCGTGATGAAGCACAGGGCGACTTCCGCGCTCTACGCGAGGCGTTGGCGGTGGAACGCTTCATCGTGTTCGGGCACAGCGTTGGCGGAGGCATGGCCGTCGCCTGTGCAGCGGGCACCACATCGACTTGCGTGGGGCTGATTACCGAGTCTGCGCAAGTCTTTGCCGAAGATCGTACCCTTCATGGCATCCGTGAGGCCAAACGTAACTTTGCCGAACCGGGCCAGTTGCAACGACTGGAGAAATACCACGGCGAGAAATCGACGTGGGTACTGCATGCGTGGATCGACTCTTGGCTGGCGCCAACGTTCACCGCCTGGAACCTAGACGCGGATTTGCGCCGCGTGCGTTGTCCTGTGCTCATCCTGCATGGCGACGATGACGAGTATGGCTCCACCCGTCACCTGCGGCGCATCGCCGAACTGGTCGCCGGCCCCGCAACACAACACATCCTGGAAGGCTGCGGCCATGTGCCACACCGTGAGCAAGAAGGCACGGTACTGGCACGGATTCAAGCCTGGATTGCCACTTTAGACGCCACGTCATAACAGCCTTTTCTTATATCCAGACAGTTCTCATCTAGGGTGGAACCTGGATCGCCATGAAGAATCAGATCGATGTGGTGCCGGTTCAGGTATCCATCGCATACCGCTTCGCCCTCGCCGACGTATTATTATTCCTATTCCTTCTGGTCACACGCCGACTCAAGATTATTCCAGCCCGGCACCAACCCTTCGTGCTACTGCACGGCCTTTGCTTGTTCTCGCTGAACTTCATTTTATCTATCTGGCCAGCGGCTACATTCCAAACAGGATTGTATTTGTGGTATTTTCCGCCGCAATCATCTTCAACCTCATCAATTCCTTTGTCCTGTATCGTCGGCGGCCGTCACCGCGATCATGGCTCTGTTCGCGCTTTTGTGGGGGCACCATTCACCTTCGATGCCTCAGGCGACTTATGTAGGCTCTTTGCTCTACCTTAGCATTCCGGGAACGCTGATCGGATACACCACCTATCTGACCGTTGTGAATCGCATCGGACCAGAAAAAGCCTCGTACATCACCGTACTTTTTCCCGTTGTCGCTCTGACAATCTCGATGTTCGTCAAGGGTTACCGAGCAACGCCACTCGCAGCTATCGGACTTGGCGCAGTCCAGCGAAGGGCCGGGTTGGAGTCATCGCGAAATGAAAAAAGGCGCCAGTCCTGAGACCGCGCCTTTTCAATAAGATGGTGCCTATAATGGCTTGTTAGGCGGCTAAACCGCGCAGAACGAAATGCAGAATGCCGCCATGCTGATAGTATTCAACTTCATTGGCGGTATCGATCCGGCACAGAACCGTGATCGTTTTCTTGCGGCCATCCTTGTAAGTGATCGTGACCGTTACGTCCTGACGCGGGGTGATATTGCCCTCGATACCGGTGATATCGAAGATTTCTTCGCCGGTCAGGCCGAGCGACTCGCGTGTGTCGCCGTCTTTGAAGGTCAACGGCAAGACACCCATGCCGACCAGGTTCGACCGATGGATCCGCTCGAAGCTTTCGGTGATCACGGCCCGAACACCCAACAAATAGGTGCCTTTGGCGGCCCAGTCACGGGATGAACCGGTGCCGTATTCCTTGCCGCCGACAATCACCAGCGGCGTGCCGCTTTCTTTGTACTTCATGGCAGCGTCATAGATCGGCATAACGTCGCCGGTTGGTTGGAACGTGGTGATGCCGCCTTCGGTGCCGGGCGCCATCAGGTTCTTCAGGCGAATATTGGCGAAGGTGCCGCGCATCATCACTTCGTGGTTGCCACGACGAGCTCCGTAGGAGTTGAAGTCGACAGGGGCCACGCCATTTTCGATCAGATATTTACCGGCTGGGCTGTCTTTCTTGATCGAACCGGCCGGTGAAATGTGGTCGGTCGTGATCGAATCGCCCAGGAGTGCCAAAGGACGGGCGCCAGTGATATTGGAAATGGTGCCAATGGTCTTTGACATGCCTTCAAAGTAAGGCGGGTTTTGGATATAGGTCGAGGTGTTGTCCCATTCGTAGGTCTCGCCTTCCTTAACTTGGATGGCTTGCCAGGCTTCGGTGCCGGTGAACACCGACGCATAGCGTTCGATGAACATGTCGCGGGTGACGGCCTGGGCCACGGCGGCTTGGACTTCGGCGTTGGTCGGCCAGATATCCTTTAGGAACACGTCCTTGCCGTTTTGGTCTTGGCCGATCGGGTCGTTGACGATGTCGATCTGCATGCTGCCGGCGATGGCATAGGCCACAACCAGCGGCGGCGAGGCCAAATAGTTGGCTTTGACGTCCGGCGATACACGGCCTTCAAAGTTCCGGTTGCCCGACAGCACACCGGCAGCGACGATATCGTTGCTGTTGATGGCATCGGACAATTCAGGGGCCAACGGGCCCGAGTTGCCGATACAGGTGGTGCAGCCATAGCCGACCAAGTTGAAGCCCAAGGTATCGAGATCTTGTTGAAGACCGGCGCGGGCCAAGTAATCGGTCACCACTTGCGAGCCCGGAGCCAGCGAGGTTTTGACCCACGGCTTGACGCGCAGGCCCTTGGCGACCGCTTTCCGAGCCACCAAACCGGCGCCGATCATAACGCTTGGGTTCGATGTGTTGGTGCAGCTCGTGATGGCGGCGATCATGACGTCGCCATGGCCGATTTCGAAATTGCGGCCGGAAACGCTGACTTTGCGTTTGATTTCCTCGGCTTTGCCGTAGCTGGATTTCAGATGCTCGATGAATTCAACTGCGGCATTCGACAAGGCGACGCGGTCTTGCGGACGCTTCGGGCCGGCCATCGACGGCTCGACACTGGCGATATCCAGAGACAGGCTGTCGGTGAAGATCGGGTCGGGGGTGTTGGCATCGCGCCACAGGCCTTGGGCCTTAGCGTAAGCTTCCACAAGCGCGATCCGGTCATCGGAGCGGCCGGACAGTTTCAGGTAATTGATGGTTTCTGCGGAAATTGGGAAGAAGCCGCAGGTCGCACCGTATTCCGGAGCCATGTTGGCGATGGTCGCCATATCGGCCAAGCTCAATTCATCCAGGCCGGGGCCGTAGAATTCGACGAATTTGCCGACCACACCCTTTTTACGCAGCATTTGCGTGACGGTCAGCACCAGGTCGGTGGCGGTCGTGCCTTCTTTGAGCTTGCCGCTCAGTTTGAAGCCGACCACTTCCGGGATCAACATCGATACCGGCTGGCCGAGCATGGCGGCTTCGGCTTCGATACCGCCGACGCCCCAACCCAACACGGCCAGGCCGTTGATCATGGTGGTGTGGCTGTCGGTGCCGACGCAGGTGTCGGGATAAGCCAGTTCAACGCCCTCGACGGTCGATGTCCACACGCATTGGGCAATGTATTCCAGGTTCACTTGGTGGCAGATGCCGGTTCCGGGCGGTACGGCGCGGAAATCGTCAAATGCGGTCTGACCCCAGCGCAGGAACTGATAACGCTCGCCGTTCCGTTCCATTTCCAGGTCGACGTTTTCTTTGAACGCCAACGGTGTGCCGAACTTGTCGACCATGACCGAGTGGTCGATCACGAGGTCGACGGGGGCCAAGGGGTTGATCTTTTGGGCATCGCCGCCGAGCGCCTTAACGGCGTCGCGCATGGCGGCTAGATCGACCACGGCCGGTACGCCGGTGAAGTCCTGCATCAGCACACGGGCCGGACGGTAGTTGATTTCGCGGTCCGAGCTGCCGGTTTTTTGCCAATCGACCAAGGCTTGGATATCGTCGCGGACCACGGTCACGCCATCTTCGTGGCGCAGCAGGTTTTCCAGCAAAACTTTGAGCGAAAAGGGCAGGCGGGAAATGTCGCCGAGTTTGGCGGCAGCGTCTTCAAGGCTATAATAGGCGTATTTTTTGCCGTTGACGGTCAGATCGCGGCGGGTTTTTAGGCTATCCAATCCGAGGCTGGACATGGGGCGAGGTCTCCTTGGGCATAGTTTTCTCTGCGGCGTTTTTGGCGGCAGTCAATTCTTCGTGACCCATACGGGTAAACGCATAGGGCGGAGAATTGACCCTGATCGCATAACACGGGGGTGTTCTGCCCGAAAAAGGCGGATTTAACAAGGGTAAACCTTGTCATTCTCTGGGAGAATCTCCGGTCTTCCGTCACACCGCCGTGGATGCTATTGGGAGGATGGTGTAACCAGCGTTCGGTAAATAAAGCGATAAAAGGTCAGAACGAGAGTGACGGAGCTATTTCGAGCGGAGCAAGTGTCCTGTCGGCGCGGCGGGCGGTTGGTTTTTACCGGCCTCGATTTTACCGTGGCGCCGGGTGCCGCTTTGATCCTCCATGGCCCCAACGGCAGCGGGAAATCGTCTTTGCTCCGGCTGTTGGCTGGATTGGCCAGCCCTGAGTCTGGGGCCATTTATCGCGGGGCCCAAGCCATTGCCGACGATATGGACGCCCATAAGGCTGACAGCCGCTATCTCGGTCATGCCACAGCGTTGAAGCCGATGCTGAGCCTTCACGACAACCTGCTGCTGTGGGCCCGGCTTTATGGCGCCCCAGCACCGGGGGAGGCGGTTATGACCGCGCTCGCGGCGCTTAGGCTTGACGGCCATGGCGAATTTTCAGCCCGGGTGCTGTCATCGGGCCAGGCCCGGCGGGCGGCTTTGGCGCGGTTGCTGCTGTCGCCGGTCCGGCTGTGGTTGTTGGATGAGCCGACCGTCGGCCTGGATACCCGGTCACGGGCCGACCTGGAACGGATCATGGCCGATCACTTGGCCGCGGGCGGGCAATTGGTGGTGGCGACCCATCAGGACATCGGTCTAAGCCAGGCCCCGATCTTAAATTTAGCCGATTTTACCCCCAAATTCCGCGACGAGGAGCTTCTATGAGCGCCTTTTCGACCATCGTCGCCCGTGACGTGCGGTTGGCCTGGGCCCAGGGCGGCGGGGCCAGTTTCGCCTTGGCGTTCTTCGTGTTGACGGTGATGTTGTTTCCGTTCGGGGTTGGTCCCGAGGCCGCCATTTTATCGCGGATCGCGCCGGGTATACTGTGGGTCGCGGCGCTGCTGGCGGGGTTGATTTCGCTGGATCGGCTGTTCGCGGCGGATTTCGAAGACGGCAGCCTTGAAGGTTTGGCGCTGTTGCCGGAACCCCTGAGCGTCATCGTTACCGCCAAATGCGTGGCCCATTGGCTGTCGACGGCGCTGCCGTTGCTGCTGATCGTTCCCCTGCTCGGTACCATGATGGCGTTGGAGCCGAGCGCTTATCCGATGCTGATGCTGTCGTTGCTGATCGGCACACCGGGTTTATCGGCCATCGGCGCGGTCGGTGCAGCTTTGACTGTCGGTTTGCGCCGGGCTGGGGTATTGATTGCGCTCATCGTCTTGCCGCTGAACATTCCGATCCTTATCTTTGGCGTGGCATCGGTCGGGGCGGTGCGGGACGGTTTTGATCCGATGACGGCGTTGATGTTGCTCGGCGGGTCAAGTTTGTTTGCCGTCGTCTGTGGTATTTGGGCGGCGTCTGCGGCCCTTAAAATCAATCTGGAGTGACGCTTGTATAAATACGCCAATCCAGCAGAATTTCAGCGCCTGGCGGCTCGACTGTTGCCGTGGGTCGGTGGCGCGACTGTCATTCTGTTTGCTCTCGGTTTGTATTACGGCCTTTATGCGTCGCCGGTCGATTATCAGCAGGGCCACACGGTGCGGATCATGTATGTGCATGTTCCGGCGGCGTGGATGGCTATGTTCAGCTATGTGGTGGTGGCTGGGGCCAGTGCCCCGAGCTTGATCTGGACACATCCCTTGGCCGATGTGGCGGCCCGGGCGGCGGCCCCGATCGGGGCTGTGTTCACGGCGCTCGCGCTCATTACCGGCATGCTGTGGGGTGAACCGCTGTGGGGCACCTGGTGGGAATGGGATGCGCGGATGACATCGGTGTTGGTGTTGTTCTTTTTGTATCTCGGCGACATCGCCTTGTGGGATGCCATCGACAATCCGGCCACGGCATCCCGCGCCGCGGCCATTCTAGCGTTGGTCGGCGTTATCAATATTCCGATCATCAAGTTTTCGGTCGATTGGTGGAACTCCCTGCATCAACCGGCCAGCGTTTTGCGCCTGGATGGGCCGAGCATTCATGGTGACATGCTGATCCCGTTATTCATAATGTTTGCAGCGGCCAAGCTATATTTCATCACGGTGCTGTTGTGGCGCATGCGCGGTGAATTGACCAAAGCCAAAATCCGGGCCCTGGAATCCGCCGCCCGTGCCCGCGCCGAGTTGAGTGAGGAGACGCCATGACCGGACCGCTGTCGGAATTTTTTGCCATGGGTGGATATGCGTTTTACGTCTGGGCCAGTTATGGAGCCGCGGCAATCGCCCTTGGTGTCTTGGCCTATATCAGTTATCGGCGTGATCGTGTGACAGCGGCGCGGCTTGAAACATTGCGGCAGAATGCCCCGCATCGTCGCCGGGCGGCGACACCGCAAGGATCAGACCATGGCGCTTAGCAAAGCAGCGGTTGCCAAACGGAAACGACTGACCATTGTTGTCATTGCCTTGGTGCTGTTGGCTGCTGCTGCGGCATTGATCCTCAGCGCCATGCGCGACACCGTGATGTTTTTCCATAGCCCGAGCGATGTGGTGGCGCGGTTGGCTGATCCGGCAGGGAATTTGGGGGATCGAAAATTTCGTCTTGGCGGTCTGGTTGAAGAAGGCAGTGTGCAGAAATTGGATGATGGGTTGACCACCGCGTTTTCTGTGACCGATGGACCGGAAGCGATCAAGGTGCGGTTCACCGGCCATCTCCCTGATTTGTTCCGCGAAGGTCAGGGCATTGTTGCCGAAGGACGGATGCAAGACGGTGTGTTTATCGCCGACGATGTGTTGGCCAAGCATGACGAAACCTATATGCCGCCGGAAGTTGCCGATGCCTTGAAGAAATCCGGACATTGGAAAGACGAAGACGGTAGTTATCCGGCGCAGCCGCAACACCAAACGCCCTAGGGGTCTTCCCCGCAACAGTGAAGTTTATGATGATCGCCACATTCGCCCCTGAAATCGGACATTTTGCCTTGGTGCTGACATTGGCGCTGGCATTGTTACAGGCGACTTTGCCGCTCTATGGTGCGGCCCGCAACAACACGGCCTTGATGGCCTTGGCGCGGCCCTTGGCTGTGACGCAGGTCTTGTTTGTGGCGATTTCTTTTGCGGCGCTGACGATCGCCTATATCGTGTCCGATTTTTCGCTGACCGTTGTCGCCAGTAATTCGCATACCGCAAAGCCGATGCTTTATAAGATTTCCGGCGTGTGGGGCAATCACGAAGGCTCGTTGCTGCTGTGGATCTTGATCTTGGCGGTGTTCGGGGCGGCGGTTGCTTTGTTCGGGCGGATGTTGCCGATGCCGTTCCGGGCCCGGGCCTTGGCCGTGCAAGCGATGATCACGGTCGGCTTTTTGCTGTTCACCTTGCTGACGTCCAATCCGTTTGATCGGCTTGATCCGGCGGCGGTGGAAGGGATCGGGCTTAATCCGTTGTTGCAGGATCCGGGGCTCGCCTTTCATCCGCCGTTTTTGTATCTCGGCTATGTCGGGTTTTCGATTGCGTTTTCATTCGCTATTGCCGCCTTGATCGAAGGCAAGGTTGATCCGGCCTGGGCGCGTTGGGTGCGGCCATGGACTTTGATGGCCTGGGTGTTTTTGACGATCGGCATCGCGCTTGGGTCTTGGTGGGCCTATTACGAATTGGGTTGGGGCGGTTGGTGGTTTTGGGATCCGGTCGAAAACGCCTCGTTCATGCCGTGGCTTGCGGGCACGGCGTTGCTGCATTCGGCCATTGTCGTTGAAAAGCGCGACAGCTTGAAAAGCTGGACCATCTTGCTGGCGATCATCACCTTTTCGTTCAGCTTGCTGGGGACGTTTTTGGTGCGCTCGGGCGTGTTGACGTCGGTTCACGCGTTTGCGACCGATCCGGCGCGCGGTGTGTTCATTCTCGCTTTTTTGATTGTGGTGGTCGGCGGCAGCTTGGCGCTTTATGCCTTCCGCGCCAACAGTTTGACGCCGGGCGGATTGTTCGAACCGATCAGTCGCGAAGGCGCGTTGATCTTGAACAATCTGTTGTTGTCGACGGCGGCGGTGACGGTTTTGATCGGCACGCTTTATCCGTTGTTCCTCGATGTGGTGACCGGCGAAAAAGGTACTGTCGGCCCGCCTTACTTCAATGGCGTTTTTATTCCGCTGATGGCGCCATTGATTGCGGCCATGGGCATTGGCCCGTTGTTGACATGGAAGCGTGCCGATTTGAAAGCGGCGTTTCAGCGCTTGATTGCTGTCGCGATCATCACCGTCGTTGTTTTGTTGGTGTTGATGATTTGGATCGGTGGGGTGTCGCCGTTGGCGGCGCTTGGCTTTGCCTTGGGTGTGTGGCTGGTGGCGGCATCGATCGGCGAATGGATGATCCGTGTCGGTGTGCGTGATGGCGCCGGTTTGTGGGGACGTATTCGTCGCTTGCCGCGTGCGCATTGGGGTATGACCTTGGCTCATCTTGGCCTTGGTGTGTTTGTGCTCGGTGTTGCGGGTGTCGGCGCGTGGGAAGACGAACGTCTGGCGGTGATGAAAGTCGGCGAAAGTCAAACGATCAGCGGCTATACCTTTACATTGACCGATGTGAAGCCGGTGCCGGGGCCAAATTACACAGCGCTTCAAGGGGTGTTCACGGTCACCGATAACGCTAAACAGATCGCCATCTTGCGGCCGGAATCGCGGACCTATGTCAACCCGCCGATGGCCACGACCGAAGCGGCGATTTATCCGATGGCGCTGCGGGATCTTTATGCGGTGATCGGTGAAAGCGCTGCGCCCGGGGCATGGTCGGTGCGGCTTTATATCAAACCGCTGCAAGGGTGGTTGTGGATCGGGGTGTTGATTATGGCGCTTGGTGGCGTGGTGTCTTTGACTGATCGTCGTTATCGCATCGGCGCGCCGCAACGGCGGTCTATGATCAAAGACCCGACACCATCAGCGCAACCGGTTGCATCGGAGTAGATTATGCCTGTGCGTTTTTTCATTCCGCTTTTGGCTTTTCTATCGATCGCCATTGCTTTGGGTGTCGGTTTGTTTTTGAAGCCTGCGGAAGTGCCGTCGGCATTGGTCGGCAAAGCTGCGCCGGAATTTCAATTGCCGGCCCTTGATAATCAGGTCAAGGGATTGTCGCGCGATGATTTGGCCAAGGGGCAAGTGACCATCGTCAATTTCTTTGCGTCCTGGTGCGCGCCATGCCGGGTCGAACATCCGCAATTGATTGCCTTGCGCGATGCCGGTTATGCCGTTCATGCCGTGGTGCATAAAGATACGCCAAAAAACGCGCGGCAGTTTCTTGATAAGCTCGGCAACCCGTTTCAGTTGATCGGTACCGATAACGATGGCCGGGTCAGCATCGATTGGGGTGTTTATGGGGTGCCGGAAACATTCATCATCGATGGTAACGGCAACATTATTTATCGTCATGTCGGCGCCATCATGCCGGATGATTTGACCGAGAAAATTCTGCCCTTTTTGGCAAAGGTGCAATCATGATCGGACGGGTTGTTGTGGTGCTGACCGTGTTGTGGTGCAGTCCTGTTATGGCGGTCGGCGTTGACGAGCAAACCTTGCCGCCGACGCAAGAAGCTGTCGCGCGCTCGATCATGAAAGAATTGCGCTGCCTTGTTTGTCAAAACCAATCCATTGAAGATTCCGATGCCGATCTTGCCCGTGATCTAAGGTCGATTGTACGCGAACGGGTGGCGGCAGGCGATGACGAGGCTGGGGTGAAGTCTTACCTTACGGAGCGTTATGGCGATTGGATTTTGTTGCAACCACCGTTCAATGCGCGCATGGCGGTGTTATGGCTGGCGCCGTTTTTGATAATTGGTTTGGCGGCGTTTTTGTTGTGGCGGCGGGCGCGGTTTAAGACCGGGATGCCGGATATGGCTCCGGCCCCATTGACGGCGGACGAGCAAGCGGCTCTTGATCGTCTTTTGGATAAGGATCAGCGCGGATGAGCTGGGTATTTTGGGCCTGTTTTGCCGTCTTGGCCGCCGTTGCTTTGGTTGCGGCCACATGGCCGTTGTGGCGTGCACCCAAAAAGACCGCGGGCGCGGATCGCTTAACGGTTTATCGCCGCCAATTGGCGGAAATCGAAATGGAAGCCGCGCGCGGATTGCTTGATGAAAAATCAGCCGCCGCCGCCAAGCTTGAAGTCGAGCGCCGCATTTTGCGGGTTGCCGATACGGATGCCGAACAATCCGACCGTGTGCCAAAAGGATTGATCGTCGGCGCGGCTGTGGCGGCTGTGGCGTTTGCGGCGGGGCTTTATCAGATCATCGGTGCGCCGTATCTGCCGGGTGTGCCGCGCGATAATCCGGGGGCTGAAATCGTCGAATCCGAAAGCGGGGAGTCGGCGACCATGAGCAGCCTGGTGGATCGTCTGCTTAGTTATTTGAATGACAATCCCGAAGCGATGGAAGGCTGGGGGCATTTGCGCCGGGCGACAACGGCGCTCAATCGTAACGCCGATATGTCGCAGGCGCTCGAGCGGGCGGTGGCGGCACGGCCGCAGAACATGGATCTTCGCATGCTCTATGCCGAAAGTTTGATCGTCATGGGTGAAGGGCAAATCGGCCCGGCGGCTCGTTTGGCGTTGGACCAAGCGGCGGCCATCGATCCGACCTACCCGGCCTTGCGCTATTACCAAGGGTTGACCGCCATGCAGGACGATAACCCGGTCGAGGCCGAACGGATTTGGAAAGCGCTGCTGGCGGAAGCGCCCGCTGATGTGCCGTGGCGCGATCAATTGACGGCGCGCATTGCCCAGGCTGAACAGGCGCAAGGCAAAGCGCCAACTGGTGTCGATGGTGATGCGGCGGCGGCCATTGCCGCCATGAGTTCCGAAGACCAGGAAGCGGTCATTCGCGGCATGGTCGAAAACCTGGCGGCGCGGATGGAACAAACGCCGGATGACCTCATGGGCTGGTTGCGCCTAGCCCGGGCCTATGAAGTGCTGGGTCAGCCGGGTGAGGCAATCACGGCCTTGGATAAGGCGGCGGCCGCGGCCGCAAAAGCCGGTGACGTCACGGCGTCAAAGGAGATCGCCGCAGAACGACAGCGGTTGGAGTCTCAGCAATAACACGCATAAATTTCAGAAAATCCGGTTCAATTTTTAGCTTTTGTTAAGGTTTGCCCGGCAAAATTTGCATAGTCCCTTAAGGGTCAGGATTTTATGAAGATAACGCCAGATAGTTCTTTGTTTACGGCTCTCTCCAGCCTGCCGACGCCTGCCGAAGCGCGTAAGCGCTCCGGTGGTGTGGCTGGTGGTGTGGGCGGGGAGCAGGCAAATTTTGCCGATAAGTTCGGGCAGAATCAAAAGAGTCCATCGACCCGCGACGAGCTGATCCGTAAGGCGCTTGAAGACAGCAAGCTGCGTCAAGCGGCGATCCAAAAGAAACAACAAACCAAGGCTGCGGTTGCGAAAAGCGTCGACGGTGAGATGACGGACTCAAGCGCACGACGCGGCAGTGTCACTCGGGAAGCACCGTTTGCCGATAGCGATACCAAGCCGAAATTCGTCCGGCTCGGCCAGTTCGTCGATATGCGGGTCTAAATCTCACGCCTGTCATTTTGATATCGCAGAGACTTGTGGCAGTCTTGGGCCATGAGCACAGATCTTTCATCCCCAAAATTCACACGACGCATTCCATCCGGGGATGATCGCGACCGCTTGGTGTGCGACAGTTGCGGCTGGATCAATTACGAAAATCCGAAAATCGTGACCGGCGCGGTGGTCGAACATGACGGTAAGATTTTACTGTGTCGCCGCGCCATCGATCCCCGTCATGGATTTTGGACCATTCCGGCCGGTTTTCTCGAAGAACACGAAACGGTCGAAGACGGCGCTAAGCGGGAAGCGTATGAAGAAGCGCGGGCGAAAATCACCATGACCGGGTTATTGGCGGTCTATAGCATCCCGCGTATTTCGCAAATTCAAATTATCTATCGCGCGAAACTCATCGAACCAAGCTTTGCGCCGGGCCCAGAAAGTTTGGACGTGGCGTTGTTCGCCTGGGATGACATTCCGTGGGATCAGTTGGCGTTCCCGAGTGTCCATTGGGCGCTGCATCATTATGATGCCGTCAGGGGGCAAACGGTGTTTCCGCCATTTGCCAATCCTGACGGTGATCTTGGCGATCGTTTGCCGTCAGGACTCTGAATTATCCGGTTTGGTTTGATGCTTCATGATCAGCGGGGCCTGCGCGATGGCGAAAGCGAAGCTGAGCGGCAAGAACAAAAATAGTTTCAGGTTGACCCAGGTATCGGTCGACATGGTGCGCCAAATAAACTCATTCAAAATCGCCATGACGATGAAAAACCACGCCCAGCGTTTGGTCATGATCATCCAACCGGCTTCGCTCAAGTCCGGGAACGATGCGTCGAGCACCACTTTCAAATAGGATTTGCCCTGGGCCAAGC
>JBBCIP010000158.1:0-4085 GCA_037189785.1 Alphaproteobacteria bacterium | reverse complement strand
CTCCATCACCCCAGACGATGTTGCCAATGATGTAACCCGCATCTTTTTAATCTTGATAGCGATGGCATCACCCGGTTCAGCACCTTCCACAGCAACAGGCTGCGTAACCTCATGACCGCCTTGAAACTTTGGCGTGATCATCGGCCCCCAGCAACCTGGAGGCGTGCCGACAGAAATTATGCTGCCACTTGCAATAGGCCCCAACATTGGTTGACTAGGCCCAAGCATGCCACGGGTATACGTAAACACGTGTAAAGTCGTCGGCATGGATTGCACTGCAGTCACCTGTCTTTTCCTTCCTGATAAGAATTATTCTCAACGTAATGACCATGCATAAAGATTAATGAACTGGGGCATCCATCAACTATCCCTGTAACGCCGGGGTTAGCCCTGAGGCGCAGGAGAGTCGGTTTCACCACCTCAAACATGTAATTCTCAATTTTTAAGAGTTACTCCAGACCATTAACAACACCCTCTTGGCCTCAGCCAAAAGTTTATGGCAGTATTACAAAATGTAGGAGCATCCGACTGTGCTGGCTTGCCGCCAACCAAGCCGAGCGCACACGAGGTCAACCCTGGAAAGGTGTACCGCCATGCACCCCTTGCCTTTGGAATCACGCAGGATTTTACTATCTCATGATGTCGATGAGGTCAGATCGCATCTGTGCCGGGTTTTGCGCCCCCATTACATCCGCATCAATCAAAAAACAGACACCTTTAGTTTTTTGCACAATCAAGCCCGGGTCGGCAATCTCACCCTCAATGCGATCTCTTACGGTAGTGAAATTGCCATTGAAGGCCCGGAAAGCGACGAAGCGTATCTCTTAAAGTTTACGCTCCAGGGGCATGCAGAAATTTCACAAGGCGGGGCTCCGGTTTATACCGGCGCCGATAGTGTTTATATTTTTAACCCCATGCAGCCTGTCCGCTGCAAGCTGAGCGATGATAATTGCCAGCTCACCCTCCGCATTTCCAAACCGACTGTAGAGCAGCATCTTAAGAACGAATTGGCGACCAGCTTAAACGAACCGATACAGTTTTTTCCGGCTAGTTATCAACTTGATAAACAGGTTCCCGGCCTACGGACCTTCGTCAATACATTGTGTAACGATTTAATGAATGCCGAATCCTGCTATGAAGCGCCACGAATTGCCAAACAAGCCGAACAACTTCTGATAAGTTTATTGCTGACATACATTCCACACAACTATTCCGATGCTTATCGCCGCGCCAATGCTTGTCCGGCTCCTTATTATATACGACGGGTCGAAGACTATATTCGTTCCAATGCTCAAAACGACATCACCTTGGAAGATATGATCTCAGCCGCAGGAACAAGCGCCCGGTCGTTACAAACCGGCTTTCGCAAATATCGGAACATGACTCCGATGGAGTTCTTGCGTAATTATCGCCTTGATCTTGCACGTGAATGTTTAATCAAAAGCCGCCGGAACGGACGCACGGTAACCGATATCGCGCTCAGCTTCGGGTTCACCCACTTAAGTAAATTTGCCAAATATTATCACGAGCGTTTTGGCGAAACTCCATCCCATACGTTATTGGGCGGCAACTAAGACGTAGTCGCGAAGGGTTGGGCCCCTCACTTTCTAATCTTCCGCACAAAGCAGCTTAGATAGTACCAACCCGCGCCGTCGCTGATGGTGTCTCGCCGTAACGAGCCTTGTAGTCTTGGGCAAATTTACTCAAATGCGTAAAACCACAGTCAAATGCCACATCGGTCACTGTCTTGGCATCCTTCCCGCTCATCATCAAGGCCTGCCGCGCTAACTCCAACCGCACACTCTTTAAATAGGCCATCGGTGTGGTGTCGCGAAAATGGCGGAAGCCGGTCTGCAACGTGCGTTGGCTAACCGACGATGCGGCCACAATATCGGCAAGGGTTATCGCATTCTGCGCGTTATCTTGTATGTAGCGTTCAGCTCGGCGCACAAAATATGGAGCCGGGATCTCACCATTGCGATGAAACTGATCTGAAAAATTATGTGGGAAAGCAGATAGCAACAAAGACGCGATCATCTGCTGTGTACTACGCTGCACTGTCGGCTGATGATAGGCTGACACCCCGCTACCCATATCCGACCAAATCGTCGAGAGGATGCGCGCCAAGCTTGCCAGAGACCCGCTTAAAGGTTGGGCTTCTGCTGAAAACTCCAGCAGCCGCGGCAACCCATGGCCAAGATCAGCAGCCAGTTGCCGCTCCAAAACAGACCGGCTGATTTTAACGGCCATTTGGCTATAGGCGCCATCCATATCCTGCCGGATAGGCCGTGACACATTCAAAACACAGAGCTTTCCAGGATCCACGATCGTCGATAGCTGCCCCTGCGACGTTTGACACGCCCCCGTCAGAGTGAATTGCAACACAAAGAAATCGTCAAGCGGCGGTGCTTCTATGGTGACATCGCGATTGTAACTTATCTTGGCCAGAACCAGGTCGGTTCCAACCGCCATTTCATCCAGCTCGAACAGCCGCTCCTCGCGCCAGCCGCTGCGCGGCTTGATATCATGGGGCTTAAAGAGACGGCACAAACGGTCCGTCACGGCTTCAAAGTCCGTTGATGCAAAATGAAAAAATGGGTTTCCTGCAATTCTGCCCCCGCTCACATCGCCGGCAAACTCCGGAATGGAAAAAGGTCTTGCAGACAGCGCGTCTTCCCTTGGAAACGCCATGTTTCATTATCTCCTTCTGTCCTGTGGGTATTTTTACAGGCTCTGAGCGTTTGTCAACATTCGTGACGAAATGCTGCCTCAAATGGCTAAGTGCTGCGCCCAAGTGATAGTAGCTCCCCCCATTAGAATGGAACACTGACGGCAAGAGTAGGTCATGGCCCACTCAATCAAGATCAAAGCCCATGACCATATGAACCAGAAATGGAGAAGCTTCATGTCAGTTATCGCCACTGATATCCGCGCCCAACTTCCGTTTACCAGCCAGCACCCTGAACTGGGAACCGGCCCGTTGGATGTCGAATCCATGATCAGCCCCGAACTCTTTGAAATTGAACGGGAACAGGTTTTTAAGAAAGTTTGGCTCAAGGTCGGACGCGTGGAAGAAATTCCAACCCCCGGCGATTATAAAGTCAAACGTCTGGATATCGCTAAAACCTCGGCCATTTTGGTGCGCGGCAAAGACGGCACTATTCGTGCCTTCCACAACATCTGTCCCCACCGCGGCAATAAAGTCATTCCTGAAACCGGAGATGAAACCTTTGGCAAATCCCGTGCTAATGTTTTGACCTGTCGCTTCCACGGATGGGTGTTTTCAACCGATGGACCGGTCCGGTCGATCCCGCGGGAAGAAAACTTCACCAACCTCGATCGCACCTGTTTCGGCCTTCGTCCCATTCATTGCGATGTCTGGGAAGGATTTATCTTCATCAACCTAGACCCGACACCACACCAAACACTCCAAGACTATATGGGCGGTATGGGTGATCATTTCGCCGGGTATCCTTATGGTGAATCAACGGCCAGTTATCGGTATTCGTCTGTGCTCGACTGTAATTGGAAAGTCGCACTCTATGCGTTTACCGAAAGCTACCATGTGGCGACCATTCACGCCGCCACCTTCCCAAGTTTAGCGAAGCTCGTCCATCTACACTTTAACTTATATGGCCCCCACAGCACCTCGACGCTGTTTGTGCCCCCTGTGCCCGGTTTGCAACCCAAGAAATCCAGCAGCATTTTCGGCAAAGTGCTGCACGAGTCGGAAAGCCACCGCCCACGGCTCGATCAGCTTCCGCCAAAAATCAATGCCGAACGGCGCAACGACTTCCAGTTTGAATTTCCAACCTTTTTCCCGAACTTCCTGCTTCATCTCGGGGCGGGGACCGGCTATCCGGGCATGACCTATTTCACCCATCAGTTTTGGCCTATTGCTCACAACAAAACGTTATGGGAGGGCACTAATTATTTCCGCCCGCCGTCAACGCCCAGCGAGCGGATCGCCATTGCCCATGTCAATGCCCTGCATCGGAATGCCTGGCTTGAAGACACCTCGACCATGGAAGATACCCAAGAAGCCTTGGAATCCAAGGTGCTATCAGAAATGGTTTTGATGGACG
>JBBCIP010000157.1:0-1919 GCA_037189785.1 Alphaproteobacteria bacterium | reverse complement strand
GTTATTGCCGGGGCTTACATCAGGCATATCAGACTCACCCGTCGTCATGTAAAATCCCCTCTCTGACGGTTCTGTCCTCCTTATGCTGCTTACCCGGAGCTCTGCCCGCGCCGAACTCTGATGGGTCGTAACCATGGGCTTTGAGATAGGCATTACATTTCAGCAGCCCTATGGTCACATGTTTTTCAACGGCACTTACGGTGATATTCATTCGATTAGCGATCTGTTTATATTGCAATCCCTCGATCCGGCGCAGCAGAAACGCTTTCTGGCACTGGGGCGGCAACGTTGCCACCGCCCTGGCAAATAAGGCAAGTTTCCGTCGTCCATTCAACCATTCATCTGTTGCGACATGGCCTTCATCTAATAAGATGTCGGCACCACCGGAATCCTCAAGGAACTCGTGGGGCGCGCGAGATATTTTTCTGAACTCTTCGTGCACTATATTTCGAGCGATCTGAAAGAGATAAGCCTTTGGCTCCGCAATGTCAGCCTTGGTCTCTGCCGCAAAACCCCGAAGAAACGTCTCCTGAACAAAGTCCTCAAGGTCGCGGGCACTTGCTCCATAGCGTCGCAGAAAGCGACGGATCGCTTCCTCGTACTCCAGAAAAGCTTTCAATATCTCCGACATTTAGAGTGTTCACACCGGCCCAAGGATTACCAACAATATCATGAACACATTGAAAAATAATATTTTTCTCCTGCAAAAAAACTTGCACATGGACCTGTGGATTTGGATGTTTGAAACATCTTAGTATTTTATGCAGGTACGAGATGGAGGAAAAAGAAGCCTCACTTTGGGGGATCCGCGCTTCTGGCAGAGGTGACATATCTCTACACGCACCAAGGCATTCTGCGCCCGGTCCATGACCGCGCTAAACCTTCAGCAATAAGAGTGTCGCCAATGGACTGGCCATTCCTAACAACTACAGCAAGAGTTCTGCCATATTGATCGTGCTCACGACCCGCTGTCTTTACCAGCGCGAACGGGCCATCATTCAACAGTTGTTGCAGTCTGTAGGTTGCTTGTTCGCCTAATCGCTTTTCATAGGCGCAGCGCGGCGGATTTGTTTCAGGCGTATCAATATCGGCAATTCGTATGCGTTCATCATTCAATATAAATGTGTCGCCGTCGATGACACAGGTGGCCATCTCTCCATCACAAATTTCGAAATAGATCTGAGACTGCTCGGAAGGCTTGGGGCGTTCGGCCGACTTTACATACCAGTAGCTTGTAAATAAGCCGCCAATAATGATCATAAATGGGAGTGGACTATCCCTAAATTTATGCAGCCAGTTGATCGACCTAAAACGACGGCGTTTTGAGGTTAGAGAGCACGTTTGTGGCCCTCGAAGCCAAAGCAAAGTCTTCTCAAGCCTTGTTTTCCTGCGCTTTGGCGGGCGGATTGAGGCTGGCAGCTCACGGCGTTTAAAGGGAATTATGGCCATAGCGGCAAGTGTGGCCGGTCCGTCTTAACAAATTCTTACCCTGATGAGCGCGTATAGCAGCCGTTATTAGCTACGAGACACCGATGGTATAGCGCAAACGCACAGGCCCGAAGTCAACCCGGACCGGATATCTTTTATATAAACCACACAAACGGCAAGGCGTTGCTTAAATAGAGCGTCAACACCCTAGCCCAACCAGGCTTCAGCCCCCAAGTCCGCTAGCGCTGCACTATGACACCTTAAAAAGCCCCAGTGGATTAAATAGCCCGATTTTAAGGCACCAGCGGAGCCTTTCATAAATTTTGATATTTCCCTTGCTTCCCGAAAACTTGACGTTATTAATTATGAAAATGCGAGTTATTATTAGTTATAATATGAGTAAGGGGCGTACCATGGCAATTTTTGAACGGGCTGAAAAAACCATAACTAATTATAATTTAATGAAAAAATCGCCAAAATACTTAATGGTA
>JBBCIP010000156.1:0-4175 GCA_037189785.1 Alphaproteobacteria bacterium | reverse complement strand
ATTCAAAGAAGCCGAATACGAATACATGGGCGGCGCCATTCTTTATTTTGAACCGGGTGTGAATGGAGGCTATGTCTTTGTTAAAGAACCTGATTCTTCACAAATCAATAAAGTCGGTATGTGTGTGGAAACATATAGCGTCATTGCCAATGATGATGATCACTCCGGATATGGGCAGGATGAACGGTTCTTCTTATCTGAAGATATGGGGGACTATCTCTCTGGTCTTACCAAATGTTCGATCGTTGATCTCATCATGTTTGCGGCTGCTTTACACCCTGAGCTGCCCATGAACTCCACAGTTGGCGGCAAAAGAACCAATGACACCGATCTAACATTGAAAGAAGCGATGCGAATTTACAAGCTGTCGACGCCTGGTGAATGTACGACTTCTGGACACATGACTTCGCTGGCGTCCCAGACACCCATTAAACTTTCGCGCTGCGATACAACACAGACATCAATTATTGTTGAAAAAAATGGTTATCTGGAGTTACTGAAATCTCATAAAGTAAAAGACACGGAGTATCGTCATATTCTCCCCGGACGCGAACATGGCCGACGTGTGGGAAATACGGTTCCTTTTGCGGTTATTCATATTTACGGCTGCACCTATGCGGTTAAGTGTCAAGAATACGAAAACCTCATGAAAAGTGGGCGCCATAAAGGAATAGCGTCGCGTTTGATGACGGATGATGAAAATACTGACCGCCCTAATTAATGAGATCTGTGAAATCAGCAAAACGCCTGGGCTTGCCCCAGGCGTTTTTGTTCAAGCGTTTTTTACTTCGGCGTTACTTACTGTGAAAAGGGATTCCGCCGTTTCTCATTGCGCGGCTCGTGATCGGCAGATCATGTAAAGATCCCGATCAAGATATACTGGTGTCCCCGGCGCGATTCGAACGCGCGGCCCCCAGATTAGGAATCTGGTGCTCTATCCTACTGAGCTACGGGGACAGGCCGCGGTTGTTATAGCAGGCTTTGGGGTGGGTTTCACCCTTTTAGCGATTGCGCAGACTGTCGCCGATCCGGATCGAGCCGGTGGCGATATAAATCTCCGCCAGAAAGCTCAACAGGCCGATGATGACCGATCCCATGGCCAGGATAAACAGCGCGGCGATGGCTTTGGCGAATTCGATCTTCAATAGGGCGCTGACGAAAAGCAAAGCAACGACCAGGCAGACCAAAAGCGCGCCACAGGTGCAAAGCGTGATGGCCCAATTGGTGAAGCGCATGCGCCGGGACAGGGTGTTGAGCTCCTCTTTCAGGGCCGGAAAATCATCGGCGTTGGTTGTTGTAAGGGCACTTTCCCGGATCCGGGCCCGGTCAATGATCCGGGCCAAGCGATGGGCCAGCACATTCAACAATGACCCGATCCCAGCCAACAGGAACACCGGTGCTACCGCCAATTGAATGACATGGGCAATATTGGAAATAATTGAATCTGCCAAAATATCCATACCGGCGGGGTCCCCTGTCGATTTTTATCTGAGCTGTCGTTTTTTATCTGAGCTACTGTGCGGTGTTATCGGGAAAATGACAAGATTATCGATCGTCCTTGCGGGCCCCTTGTGGATTTTTGCGGGCCTTGTAGACTATTGGAATGAAACGCTTTCTTCTAGCGATCTTGGTCTTTTTAAGTGTTGGTGCGGCGGCGCCAGCGCCCACGGCTACACTGCCGCGTGGCCTTAAACCGCTGGGGGATGCCGCAGTGGTTTCGGTGGTTGATGGCGATACGGTGATCCTCAATGATCGGCGACAGGTCCGTTTGGTCGGGACCCAAGCCCCCAAGCTTCCATTGGGCCGTAAAAACTTCAAAGCCTGGCCGTTGGGGGAGGAATCGAAAGCCGCCCTTGAAAAGCTGGTCACCAAGAAAACGGTATCTTTAAGAAGCGGCGGTGCGGCCCAGGATCGCCATGGTCGGGTGTTGGCCCATTTGGTTCGGGATGATGGACTATGGATCCAGGGGGAAATGCTGCGTCAAGGCTGGTCCCGGGTCTATTCGTTCCCGGATAATCGCGCCGCTGTGGCTGAAATGCTGGCGCTGGAGCAAGACGCGCGGGCGGCCAAACGCGGCATCTGGCGCCATCCGTTTTACGCCATCCGCAGCCCGGATACGGTTAAGGATCGGGTCGGCGAATTTGAAATTGTCGAGGGTCGGGTGATCGATGCGGCGCTGGTTAAAAATCGTGTCTATTTGAATTTCGGACAGGACTGGCGCACGGATTTTACCATTAAAATCGAACCGCAGGCGCGCCGGGCTCTTGAAAAGCGATCCATTAATCCGACACAATTCAAGGGTAAGTCTGTCAGGGTCCGTGGCTGGATCAAATGGGAAAATGGCCCGATGATTGTGGTCAATCATGGTGAGCAACTTGAGACTTTAACGCCCTGATCGGTGTTAAAGGGCAATGGTGTAACAGGGCAACAGCAAGGATGACCGATCTAATGAAAGAACAAAGACATTGGGGACGTGCGGGTGTCGGCCTTTTACTCGGTTTAGCCGTGATGTCTTGCGAAGTTAATCCGGCCACCGGCAAGCGTGATTTTACGCCGTTCATGTCGGCATCGCAGGAACGTCAGGTCGGTCAGCAAGCCCATCCGGATGTGGTCAAGGAAAATGGCGGCGTATATGCCAATCCGAAGCTTACGGGTTATGTCACGTCGGTCGGTAAACAACTGGCGGGCAACTCGGAAATGAGCGATCAACCGTTCACCTTTACGGTTTTGAATGCGCCGATCGTCAATGCCTTCGCTTTGCCTGGTGGCTATGTGTATGTCACCCGCGGCATTTTGGCGATGTTCAATACCGAAGCCGAATTGGCATCGGTGTTGGGGCACGAAATCGGTCACGTCACCGCCCGCCATTCGGCCAAGCGCTATAACCAAGCGATGATGACCGGTATTTTGGGGGCCGGTGTGGGGGTGGCGCTGGGTAACTCGGCGTTGACCAATCTGATCAACCAGGGTTCGCAACTTTATTTGCTCGGCTATTCGCGTGATCAGGAATATCAGTCGGATTCACTCGGCATCCGCTATATGACCCGGGCCGGGTATGATCCTTATGGCTCACCGGATATGTTGCGGGCGTTGTTGGCCAGCGATAAATTATCGGCATTGTTGGCGCGCCGGGAAGGCACGGAACGTCCCCCTGAATTTTATTCAACCCATCCCAATACGGAAAAGCGCGTCGCCGAAGCGGAAACTTTGGCGAAAGACACCGGTGTGACCCGTGGCTCCAAACCGAGCTATCGTGACCGCTATCTCGATGCCATCGACGGCATGCTGTATGGGGATGATCCGGAACAAGGTCTGATCAAGGGCCAGATGTTCTGGCATCCGGCGCTGAAATTCACGTTCACTGCACCCAAAGATTATTTGCTGCAAAATTCCGCAACTGCTGTTGTGATGCAAGGCACCAATAAAAATGCGGCGTTGTTTGTGCCGAGCAAAGCGCAAAGTGGTCAAAGCACAACAGCTGTGTTGCAACAGCAGTGGGCCGCGGTATCGAACACGGTCTCGCTTCAAAATATTCAAACTATGACCATCAACGGCATGGAAGCGGCGACCGGTGCGACCACGGTCAATAGTCAAAGCGGTCAAGTGGTAGCGCGGTTGACCACCATTCGCTATGACGCCAATGCGGCCTATAGTTTCCTGGCCATCACACCAGCCAATCTTGATCAATCGGTGGCTGGTGAATTGCGGACCATGACGCAAAGTTTCCGCAAATTGAAAGCCGATGAGCTTGATAAAATTAAGCCGCTGCAAATCAAAATTGTCACTGTAAAATCGGGCGAAACGCAAGCCGTTTTGGCCAAACGTATGGCGTTCCCGGATTATCAATTGGAACGCTTCCGCACCATCAATGGTCTTGACGCAAACGATACGTTCAAAGGTGGCGATCGGGTTAAGATCGTGATTGAAAAGCCATAACGTTTTCGGATCTCGCGGCACAGAATACTAAAATGGCGACCATGTGGTCGCCGTTTTTATGTCTGCATGCGGTCGTGTATTTTAAATATCGATGCGGTCGACGACCTGTCCATCGGGCAAAAAGCACACGGCGGACAATTGGCCGCCATAGCCGGCCCCGCCATCCACTGTGGCGGCAAAGGGTGTGTCCAATTGCACACCGCGACGTTTATGGTCATAGCCGCGGATGACCCGGGAAA
>JBBCIP010000155.1:0-12155 GCA_037189785.1 Alphaproteobacteria bacterium | reverse complement strand
AGTTCCATGGCGAGGTTGCCGAGAACCGCCACCACTTCCGGTTTGGCACCATGGATGGCCAAAGCCTTCTCAAGCAGTTCCATGGCTTTGGTTCTAACGCCTAAACGCGCCAGAACATCGGCAACGGTAATCAGCAAATTGAAGTCATAGGGGTTCATGTTCCAGGCTGCCACCAGATATTTGGCAGCATTCGGAAAGTCCTGGGCATTGAAATATTTTTGGCCTTTGATCAAAAGGCTGCGTAAGTCCTGCATCTCGGTGGGCGACAGATGAGCCAGGGTCGCGGCGTCTTCAACGGCTTTTTGGGCGCTGGCTTGGGTCATGAATGGTCCTTGAGCTCACTTTGGTAGAGATACACTGTATCGCTGCCCATCAAACCATTTCATGGTTAAGACTTTATAAAGATCGTGATGCGGTCAATTCTGCACAAATTTCTAGGTAAACTTAAAAATCGAATGACAGTTTAGGACTTGTTAACGATGAAGGTTCACAATCCTGATCTGAACAATCCGTATGCGTCTCTGGATTTTCGATGAAGGAGAGGCATCATTCTTGGGAACTCAGAAGATGGCACTCAAGATTTCCTTGAAGCCCGGCGAAAAATTCGTCGTCAACGGTGCAGTCATTGCCAATGGCGACCGGCGGTCAAGCCTTGTTATTCAAAACAAGGTATCGATTTTGCGTGAGAAAGACATTCTTCAAGAAGAAGATGTTTCGACACCCGTTGCTCGGATCTATTTCCCGGTGATGCTGATGTATCTCGATGAGACCGCCAGCAAACGGTACTATGAAGAATTTGTCATGCGAATGACGGAATTCATGAATGTAACCGATAGTCCCGACATTCTCACGCTTTGTGTTGAGATCAGCAGCGATGTCATGAGCCGGAATTACTATCGGGCCCTGATGTCTTGCAAAAAACTTTTCGCATATGAAGACGAAAGACTAAATTATGTCGCTTCAGGCGTACCAGAAAGCGCAAACTGCGGCTGAACAGCCACGAGACGTTGAATATCGGCTTTTCGCACAAGTGACGGCAGCGCTGTCGCGAGCGAAAGAGCGTCCGGTTAAAGACGGCACCTATGTTGAGGCGCTGGACTGGAACCGGCGTATGTGGTCGACATTTTCGACCGATTGCGCCTTAGAAGGCAATCAATTGCCGAAAGATCTGCGCGCCCGCATTATCTCCATTGCCCTTTGGGTCAGTCGTTACACGTCCGATGTCATTCGCGGCAGTGGGGATATTGATGCCCTGATCGATGTCAACCGCGCAATCATGGAAGGTCTGGCCATGCGACCGGCGCAACAGGCCCCGGCTGCTGCTCCCGCCGATGCGCCTCATCAACCTTTAAATCCGCGCAGCATCTGATATGAAACTGAGCGACGCACTTTACGAAGCAAAAGGTGTGTATGTCGCTGGGCAGAATATCATCGCCCATTTTGCCGACCGCAATATCAGCCCATTATCAAAACAAGACATCGTGCTGGTCAGCTATGATTTGCAATCCGGTAGTTATAGCAAGGCGGCCGAGGCGTTAGAGACGCGGGCGCTCAAAGCCCATGTCGGTGATACGCTGACCGCTGTGATGAAAACCCTAGGTGTGCGATCGCTATGTGAGGCCGGGGTGGGCGAAGCCACCACTTTGCGGTTCTTGATGGAGCGCCATCCGCAGATCAATTATTACGGTTTTGATATTTCTTTGAGCCGTCTTCTGTATGCTCGTAAATTCATCACTGAGCTTGGTTTTGAGATCCCGTTGTTCAGTGCTGATTTGTTGGACATTCCTGTCGCTGATCATGCGGTCGACGCGGTCTTTAGTTTTCATGCTTTGGAGCCGAATGGCGGCCGCGAAGCAGATATTCTGGCTGAAATGGTGCGGGTAGCGCAACGTTATCTGATTATGGTCGAACCGGATTATGAGCGCGCATCCGCCGCGCAGCGAACCCGCATGGACGGTCATAACTACGTGCGCGGTTTGCGCGATGTTTTGAACACCATGCCTGGGCGCATCATTATCGATGAACCTTGGGCCTACAACAGCAATCCGTTGAATGCGGCGTCGCTTATCGTATTTGAAAAAAGCGATGTCCATGTGGCCGAGTGGAGTTTTGTTTCACCCGGTCGAAAAGCGCCCTTGACGACTATAGAGGGTGGTTATTTCTGCGCTGACGAGGGCTTATATTATCCTTCGATCCTGGGTATTCCGCAGCTTCAGCAGCGGACCTCGCTGATTGCCAGTTGCTTAGGTGACTTTCTTTAGTTTTAAGTAAGCCGCCCCCGTTTCTCTTTTCAATTACTCCCATGACATTTTAGGCAATATTTTCCGGGTGCTTGAGCCTGCGGTAATATTTGCATGCAAAATTTGCCGCACCCATTGAAACAGCGCTGCTGCAAATGGCTGTTCTCCCTGTATTTCAAGGCTTTTGAAGCCGCTCTTGAAGCCCCGAAAGTGGCATGAGGATTGCTCATATGCCTATCGAGCAAAAAGCTCGTTTTTACCTCAAAAGGAGATCTACTCATGGCTTTTTCCGTAAATACCAATGCTGGTGCGTTTATCGCTCTGCAAAACTTGAATGCTACAAATGCCTCACTCGATAAAACGCAGAATGCGATCAACACTGGACTTAAGATTTCAACGTCTAAAGACAACGCGGCTATTTTCGCGATTGCCCAGAATTTGAGATCCAACGTGTCAGGGTTGAGCGCAGTCAAGCAAAGCATCGATCGCGCCCTTGGGGCGTCCGATGTGGCTATGGCAGCGGGACAAGCCGTGTCCGATCTTCTCATCGAGATGAAAGAGAAGGCGGTTGCGGCTGCCGATGCCGGCCAAGATACGGCCAGCCGGACAGCTTTGAACGACGAATTTAAGCAATTGCGTGATCAGATCTCGTCGATTGTTTCCAATGCGACCTTTAACGGTTTGAACGCCGTTAAGGCCAGCGGTAACAATATTGTCGCTATCTTGAACGATACGGCAACGGCGTCATTGACGATCACGGCTCAGAACCTGAGCTTAACGGGTACCAGCAAAGCGCTGACCATTACGGCGGCGACTGTGATTGATACCCAAACGAAAGCCACTGCTGTTGTAACAGCGCTGGAAACTTCGTTGAAGAACGTGAACGCATCCTTGTCCAAATTGGGCGCTGGCGCGAAACGTTTGGAATTGCAAAAGACGTTCGTGAACAAACTGTCAGACACTATCGAGACAGGTATTGGTAATCTGGTGGATGCCGACCTCGCCAAAGAAAGTGCGCGGTTACAAGCTCTCCAGACCAAACAGCAATTGGGTTTGCAGGCGTTGTCGATCGCCAACCAGCAACCCAGCACGGTTATGTCGCTGTTCCGCTAAACCGTGTAGCGCTAGGGAAGGTCATTACCATCGGCTGCGGTGGGGCCAAATGGCTCCACCGCCTCCGATACTTAAAAGCAGATTGGTCAGATGTCGAAGAATTCGTCGTTATTGCCCTGCAAACAGTTTTGGAAGACATCGACACGCGGCAATTTTTGCCGGGTGGGCGGTAGCTTTTGCCTAGTTCAGGTGAAAAACCGGCAATTTTTGCCGCCTATCGATTATGGTGAATATTCATTAACTTAGTTAAATCTCCTTTGTTTTCAGTAATATTTATTAATTTTTGTTGCCTGGTGTAAACTTGGCATAAGGTTTGCTGATTATCTCCTGAGCAAAACGCTCCGAGCAAAACGCTCGAGTCATACTCAAAAGGAGATCCAAGAAATGGCTTTTTCAGTCAATACCAATGCTGGCGCTTTTATCGCCCTCCAAACCCTCAATGCCACCAACAAAGGCCTTGATAAAACTCAAAACGCAATCAACACGGGCTTGAAAGTATCGTCTTCCAAAGACAATGCTGCGGTTTTTGCTATTGCACAAAACCTGCGTTCGAACGTTGGCGGCTTAAATGCCGTTAAGCAAAGCCTTGATCGTGCCTTGGGTGCTACAGACGTTGCTTTGGCCGCCGGTCAAGCCGTGTCCGATCTCCTGATCGAAATGAAGGAAAAGGCAGTTGCTGCTGCTGACGCCGGTCAAGATACGGCAAGCCGTACGGCTCTGAACGACGAATTCACTCAGCTTCGTGACCAAATTACCTCGATCGTTTCGAACGCGACCTTTAACGGTTTGAATGCTGTTAAAGCCAGCGGCAACGGCATCGTTGGTATCTTGAACGATACGGCTACTGCGACCTTGACCATCGCTGCTCAAAACCTGAGCTTGACGGGTTCGTCCAAGCAATTGACGATCACCGCCGGTACCGCTATCGACACGCGTACCAAAGCGACGGCTGTTGTCACAGCGCTTGAAACCTCGTTGAAGAACGTCAACGCCTCGCTGTCGAAAATCGGTGCTGGTGCAAAGCGTCTTGAATTGCAAAAGACCTTCGTGAACAAGCTGTCCGACACCATCGAAACCGGTATCGGTAACTTGGTCGACGCCGACCTTGCGAAAGAAAGCGCACGGTTGCAAGCTCTGCAAGTTAAACAACAACTTGGCTTGCAAGCATTGTCGATCGCCAATCAGCAACCAAGCACTGTTTTAGGTCTCTTCCGCTAATCTTATTGAAGTGGTGGGGCCGTAGGGAGGGGCTCCACCATCTTCGTCTGAAGCTTGGTTATGATTAGACCTAGGAACTCGCCATATTATCGTTAGGTTTATTTGCATCGCTACAGCTTCAAGGATTCTGCAAGAGACACATGACAGGAGCAGGTTTGCTATTGGTCGTAGAAGTATAGCATTCCGACTGGAGCAGTGGTCATGAGTGATTTCTCGATTAAATTAACAAGTACTGGGCCGGTAACGTTATCGAAATCTGGCGCTTTCGAGGCATCAACAGCAAAAGTATCCGGTTCTAAGAGCAAAGACGAAAAAAGTTCGACCACACTGGAAGCAAATGCTGGCGCAAATATCGACAAGTTTGCCAAAGTGGTTGAGCGCTTTATACCGGCACAGTTGCCCAATACGCGTCTTGCGATCGAGCATGATGAGGGGACCGGTTTATTTGTTTATAAATCTGTGGATCAGACGTCTGGAGAAACAGTTCGTCAATATCCTGTAGATGAGGTCTTGCGTTTCATTTCATATTATCGGGAACGCGAAGGTCTGATTGTGGACGGTTCGGTGTAATCGCCAGCCGCGTGTTTCGTATGTTTCAGCTTTGATCTGGGGGTAGTGATACCACCCGGTCATTTTGCTATTTGTTTATATAAGAAAAAATCCCAGAACGAAATATCGCTAACGAAATATCGCTCTGGGATTTCGATGGCGCTAGGGATAAACCGAGAGTGGCGCCGCTTTTAAATTTATTAGCCCTGGAACAGGCTGAGGACGGCTTGTGGTGCTTGGTTGGCGATCGATAACGCTTGCACCCCGAGTTGCTGTTTGACTTGTAGGGCTTGCAGGCGCGCACTTTCTTTCGCCATGTCGGCATCAACCAAATTACCAATGCCCACTTCGATGGCATCCGACAATTTATCGGCAAAGGTCCGTTGTAATTCAAGAGCGCGAGATCCGGCGCCAAGGGCGGTGAGCACGGCATTGACGTTATTCAATGATGTCGTCAGGGCAGTCACCACTGCAGCGGCTCGGGTTGCCGTATTGATTTGCTGTGTTGCCGTGATGGTAACGTTGCCGCCACCTAGTGTCAGGTTTTGGTGTGGGATCGATAAGGTTTGGGTCGCGTTCGGATTGGTGATCGCGAGGATGGAATCCGTACCGTTGTTAATCAAGTTGGTACCGTTGAAGGCAGCGTTGCTGACGATCGAGGTGATTTGATCGCGCAGTTTTACGAATTCGTCATTGAGTGCTCTGCGGCTGGTTGTATCCTGGCCGGCGTCGGCAGCGGCAACCGCCTTTTCTTTCATTTCGATCATAAGTTCTGAAATGGAGCCGGCCGCAGCCAAAGCAATGTCCGCAGTACTGATAGCACGATCAAGGCTTTGCTTGACAGCGTTGAAGCCACGCAGATCAGCGCGTAATTTTTGCGCGATCGAATAGACCGCCGCATTGTCTTTCGCGGTGCTGATGCGCAACCCGGTATTGACATTGTTCTGTGTTTTTTCAAGCAGAGAAGTCGTATCGTTCAAATTCCGTAGCGCGGATAGCGCGCCTGCGTTTGTATTCACTGAAAATGCCATCGACGGTCTCCTTGAATGGCTATCGGTTTATCCTGTTACTCTCGATAGTCATTAGGCAAACGTCGTGCCAATTTATGGAAAATTTTCAAAGCATTGAAATATATAAAGTATTTATTGATTTTGGGGAGGGCGAGGCACGCGATGGCGGGGCAATATCTGCCTTGCTTTAGATTTATTGCTCGGCAATATCTGCCGCTCGTGTTGATTTGAAAGAGGAATAGACACCAAAACGGAGAGCTCCGGAGAGCTCCCCGCCTGGGTTGGACGGAATGATAAAACCTGTCCTGAACCCCTGTGTATTGAACCGCTGTGTCCTTAATACTGTGCCTATCACACGGCTTCCATAACGAGCGGATGCGTAACAGGCGTATCAGACATTAACGATATTTAGGTTTTTCCGAGGAAAGCACTTTATATGTGGTGCCTTTTTCGTCATACGCTGGCATCTGTTTCAAGGCATCTGATGTATCCTGAGACATGAGGATTACATTCTTGTCGCCAACATTGAGGTTTTGATAAGGGATGGCGACATCTTTTTCGCCCATACCCAGAAAGCCGCCAACGGAAACAATGGCATAAACCTCATTATTGGCTTCATTTACGACGATTTTCTCGATTTCACCAATATCTTTGCCGGCTGAATTCACAACATCACGACCGATTAGATCGGATGCTTTTTGCCCTTTCATATGGTCGCGTTCGATCTCCATCGTCTTTTGAGGCGTGAGATTATGGCGCACAGCGTCGGCAAAACTTGGTGCTGCCATGCCCAGTGCTAGGGCTGATGCCACGGACCAAATCGTCAAAGTTTTATATTTCATCGTTCTCTCCATTTCCATCGTCTATAGGGAAGGTGCTTAAATTCGATGCGATGTGCTGACCTAGTGTTTAAGCTAACCGAGTGTTTAGGAAAAAATACGGATGATCAGTCGAGGTCAAATTTAACCACTCATAAGGAGCAGTCCGATGCTCCTTATGTCTAATCATCCATAAGTTTTTTGTTAGGTTATCGCGTAATTAACGTACGAACTGATGTTTCGTTCCCGTCTGCTGAGAGGATTATGGTCCTGGCGGACGGCCGCGAACAAGGCCAAATATCAGTGACACGACAAACAAGATTAAAAATAGAAAAAACAGTATCTTGGCAATTTCTGTCATGCCTGCGGCAATGCCCGTGAATCCAAAAGCAGCGGCTATGATGGCGACAACAAAGAATATAAGTGCCCAACGCAGCATGTCTTTCTCCTGCTTTATTACATAGTGTTCCCATTGGTGACGCTGTCTGAAACCGCTCGCCAACAGTTGATTTGTGTTACAAGCACGAATTTAAACACGACGCTCACCCAGAAAGTTCCGCGAACGACGGATTTCTAAAATAGGGGGAGGAGTAGCCGGGATGGTCGGTCAGTGGCTGGACCGCTGTTTTTGATTTTAGTGCTTTGCCTTAAGGAAAAGGGTCTGGCAATCCAGCCTATTGGGTATTTATTTTAGATAGGGATTAAATCGCTTTATCGCAGTCCTGCTTGTCTGTCATTCAGGATCAACAGGCAAGGGGCGGGCATTCTCATCGATATGTACGAATACGAACGTTCCTTCCGTTACGACCAGTTCTTCTTGTTCGCCACGGCGCATTACTTTGACTTCTATATGGACGCTGATGGAGGTGCGGCCTACCTTTACAATATTTGTATAAACAGATAGCCAGTCATTGACGAGAACAGGGCGATGGAATTTCATGCCATCGATTGCAACGGTAGCGACCGCTCCTCCCCCGGCGCGGCGCGTGGCTTCAATACCGCCAGCAACGTCCATTTGCGACAGGATCCAACCACCAAAAATATGGCCATTATAATTGATGTCGGCCGGCTTCGCGACAATACGCAGGGTCGGCTGGCGGTTGGAATCCGGAAAATCAGTAGGCGTCATAGTTTGTTTCCTCACTAAATTATATTGCAGCGCAGCATAGCAATGAAGCTGTGGCTCCGTCCTCTATCAATATTGCATAGCGGCCATGCCCGAGCCTGTCATTTTGTTATCAAGGTGCGGCCAAACCAAATTATTTGTCCAATAATATTGAGCGTGTTCCAGTCACAGTCGTTAATTATTGGATAGACAGTGTTGTCATGAGAAAGGATAGGCCTGCCATGGGTCGGATGTAGCGTTATGCGGCAGGCCGTATAACCGCCATTAGGAGCGTGCATTAGATATAGACCGGCGTCGCGGAATAAGGCTGAGGACCGGTCAACTAAAAGCTGATCGCCCGGACATATAGTCGGCGCCATGCTGTCGCCGTCTATGATCACACAGATTACGTCATCCAATGACAGTTGAAAATTTTGAAGTAGCCAAGTCTTGGAAAATGGCATTGGGGCTGTGTTCCTCGCAAACCTTTCCTCAGATACGTCCGGCGGCAAACTTGGGGGTTTTATTGTCATCTGTGAATGTGACGGATGGGGAGTCAACACGTGATCATGGTCGCTGACCAAAAGGTCTCGGGGAGAAATGCCAAAATAATGGGCAATCTTGCGTCGGTCTTCCTCTCTTAAAAGCTTAGGAGATCCGCGGGTAATATATTGTTGAATATAGGAATGGCTGCGTCCCAAAAGTGCAGAAATTGACGCATAACAATCGGTTTTACTTGATTCGATCAGGCGACGGATTTGGTCCCGAACATAATTATCTATAGAACGGTCTGTGTGGCTCGAGGTTTGATCTATATTCTTGTTTTTCTTCATATATCGGCAACTTCATTAATATTGAGATTATTTGATGAGGCGGTTTGCGGCTGCCGGCGAGCGAACGGGTTGAATTATAGTATTTTTCCTATTTCGGACTCCTGGATTTTTAGAGCATGGCGGTATTTGAATGATGGCGAGTTTATGCACTCTGCGATCAAAATACTAACCATATAGTTTAAAAAAAATAGCAAAGCGCGACACAGTTTATCTCGGGATTTGATTTCGGCGACTGCGAATTATGATCAAATCCCGTTTGGGTTATTTACTATACTGTAGCGACATAAGAGGTCTTACTATAGTAGTGTATATAAAATTATCTTTCTAGTTAAGAGTGTGTAGTGCAAGCTTTTTATCATGCGGAATTGTTACTTGAAACTTTCCATAAGCTGCTACCCGTGGGCAAGCTAAATCGTTGCATAGGTCACGATGGGTAGCACGGTATGTATGAAATGCAGCACATTGATCACGCCGTTTTTCATAGATCCGCACGGCCAAGGGGGGATCGACAACCCACATCAAGGTTTGTCAAAAGTTCCGGCAGTGAAGAGGACGCGGCATAAGGGATCGCTTTTCTAACGCTGATTTGCATGACTCACCAGCAACAGACCATAAAAATACATATTAAATGGTAGATCAGTATGAAATCTCTTGTCAGCGATAATAGGAAATGTTACTATCCTTTATAGTAAGAATACCCTTATTTATCTTCTGAATCTTGGTACTGTGCCGTGTCCTGGGCACAGGAGAGTTTTATATTGTCTTTGTTAAGGGAGTTGCTGGGCCTTCTGAAGCCCGTCTTCATTCAACTATTTTTCTATTCGCCTTGGCTTCTGTCGCATGAGCCGAGCGTGCAGCCGTGTGTGTGTTTAGAGTTATCGGAAAAGTTCAATCAATAAAAAAGTTGCAGGAGAAGTTAATGAGAAATCGGACAGACGAACTTGTTATGGGCGCAATCCAAAAGCATCTTATTATGGCTTTAGAACAAAGACCTTACCGACGCCTGTTGTTGACGGATGAAGCTCGGGCAAACGGTAGGCCGGATAGTCCGTGGTGCGACATCGATCTGGCTCTAGTCCAGCCGAATGAAAAAGCAGTCGTAGAGGAACGCTGTCAGTATTTTAGTGTTCGTGTTCAATTGCGCGCAGCATCCGATTTTGATCAAAATGTTTTTTATTCACTTTTGGATGTGACGGATTGTCTGCATCAGGCTGAGCTTGAAATTGAAGAGGGGGCAATAATCGATGTATCTTTTATGGATGCTGTATTTCAAAGATCGTCAGGCAACACCATCCCACAAATCCAAACACATGCTACAGCACAGTTTGCCGTCGCATTTTTATCAGATTAGAACGCGGATAGCCTAAAAATTTGAAGAACGTCTACTGTAGTTTATTCGGCGGCAACAGACGAGGACGTTCGCGGTGTGTTAAGGAGAAGTGTTTCCACGTCAACGACACTCAATGGCCGCGAAAAATGATATCCCTGACCATAATGGCAACCAAGCATTTTCAGGCGCACCAATTGATCATTGGTTTCAATTCCTTCAGCGACTGCGGTGATGCCGAGAGTGCTTGCCAGAAGGGTAATAATATGGACGATTTTATAATCGTCTGGATTGTTTTCCAGATTGTTGATGAAAGACCGATCAATCTTGATGGTGTCAATCGGGAAGCGGCTTAAATAACTCAGTGATGAATAGCCGGTACCAAAGTCATCAAGTGCCAAGCCGACGCCATAACTCTTTAAATCGAGCAACAGATCAGCGGCAAGCTCTGCATTTGTCATCAGAGCGCTTTCGGTAATTTCCAAACGCAAACGGTGTCCATCCAACTGCGACGCATGTAATGCTTGGCGCACGGCTTCGGCCATATTGTCGCTGCCGATCTGTATGCCGGAAACATTGACGTTGACGTGTAAATTGGCAGCTGCGGGAAACCGTTTCGACCATTCGACCAGTTGCGCGCAGGCTGTATTCAACGCCCAGCGTCCAAGCGGAATAATCAGACCGCAGGATTCCGCGACCGAGATAAATTCAGTCGGCGGCACAAATCCGCGCTCGGGATGTTGCCACCGACATAACGCTTCAAAGCCGACCAATTCACCCGATGTCAGGGAAAAAATCGGTTGATAATGCAGGAACAATTCGTTGCGCTCTAAAGCGTGCCGCAAATCGCCTTCGAACTTGAACCGCCATTTGGCGCGGGTACGGATGTCTTCATGATAGACCACAGTACGCCCTAGTCCTTCCCGCTTGGCGCGATGCATGGCGATGCTGGCATCCCGTAATAGGTCTTCCGGAATGATTTGTCGGCTTGATCCACAGGCAATACCGATGCTGGCGGAAATATGCAGTTCATAACCATCCAAGGTGACCGGGGCAGTCAGTTGGTGATGAATATGACGGGCTACGCTTTGAGCGTCGTCAGCTTCACAATTGGGTAAGAAGGCCGCAAATTCGTCGCCACCATTTCGTGCCACAACGGCATCAGCTGGTAGGCATTCTTTCAAACGTGCGGCCACGCCGCACAGCAACGTGTCACCGTTTTGATAGCCGAGGCTTTCGTTGACGGCTTGAAAACGATTGAGGTTGATGATGATCAATGCCGGAATTTGGCGTGGACGGCGGCGTGTCAACCATTCGCCAAGGCGCAACAACAGCATGGCCTGATTGGGTAATTGGGTGAGGCGATCGTGCAGAGCGTCCCGTAGGGCCTGTTGTTGTAAGGCGAGTTCAGAGGTGCTGTCGTGAATCGTCAACAGCAAGCAAGCATTGCTGGACGGGTAGGAAAAATTTTGCAAGATGCAGCTATAAAGCTTATGGCTTCCACCGCGATCTGTTTTCCAGGTAAAGCGAATCTCGTCCTGAACGCCGTAACTCAAGGCTTCTTCGGCATGGAGGAAGGCCGGGTCCATGGACAGCGGGGTAAAGGTTTCGTCCTTGGGGTCAAGACCACAAGGATCTGACGGGCCCAATAAGGTTTTAAAATGGGCATTGGTCCGCACCGTACGGAAAGACTTTTTAGCGATCCGGGAAATCAGGCAGATACCAAACGGCAAAGAATCAAGTATATGGTCAGTTGCCACTGGCCATAAACGCTCCCCTCCAGTCCCCACCGGTCCTCGTCTTAACGGTGCATAAACCTCAGCCCGCTCTGTCACGCCTTAAACTCCGCCGCAAACCTTTCTTCTCCGAGACACAGAGTTCTCGAAGGAATACAATCTGCAGTATGGCTATGAGCGGTAAACAATCCGTAAAACGTCGGGGG
>JBBCIP010000154.1:0-2477 GCA_037189785.1 Alphaproteobacteria bacterium | reverse complement strand
CCCCTTGCCTGGAGTCCGGGTGGATTGCCCGTTGGAACTCAAATCATAGGCCGGTTTGGTGACGAAGAGACTCTGTTGGCGCTCGCTGCTGAGCTTGAAGTGGCACGACCATGGCTAGAGCGCTGGCCTCCCATTAATGCTATGAGACGCCATTGATAGAAAATAACCTCATATATAGGACTTTTACACCTTTTGGTTGAGCTTAAAATTGGCCAAGACCGCAGCATTCTTCTACGGAACGAAAGTGGATATATGATTACAAAAGTGTATTGGAAATTAAAGTGATGCTAAGAAGAGTACTTAGGAATTTTCTATAATCCCTTCTTTATAAACAAACAACAGTGCTTCGGTTCTGTTTCTCACGCCTAATTTTGAATAGATATTTTGCAGATGGAATTTAACAGTTCTTTCTGTAACGTTTAGATCGTTAGCTATTTCTTTGTTTGGAGATCCTTTTTGAAGAGATCTTAAAATTTGCTGCTCTCTGTTACTAAGGGTAACGATATAGTTTTCGTTCTTGAAAAGGCGTATTATAAAAGCGTTGTTAAGTATCGCTGATTTCTCTGGGTGTTTCTGATCAGGCAATGTGCGGATGGTGTCAATAAGTGGTGTCAGACTGGATTTATAATCCAAGAAAATGCGATTGAACTGTTTGCGATCTGGGTGTGTAATAGCCTGTGTTAGATAGTTCATGGCTCTCACTATATCACCAGATTTATAGTATAATAGAGTAGAGAGTAAAGACTTGTTCAGGACAAATAATGGCCGCTCCATGGCCTCAGACCATGGCAATTCCATTTGTAAAAGGTCATTGGCTTCTTGGAAATCTCCATTGTCTAAGGCGAGATGGCAAAGTGTAGTGATGGCAGATTGAATTTCAAGCCAGGTCCAGCCAGCGTCGATGGGACCATTTGCTGACCAGTTCCTAGATATTTCTCGATTTGAAAGAACTCTGGCGGTTTCTATTTGCCCGCTCCGCAAAAGCAGTTCTATTTTTTTATGAAGCATATTTCTGCGCAACCGAGGTAATTTCTTATCGGCAGCAGTCTTCTCTCCCCGCTCAAGCATAGAGAGTGCGGTGCTCAGTCCATGGGTGGTGTAAGCAATGGACGCGGCGGTCAGATAACTTATAATGTATACTTCCATCCAGCCTTCATGACGTTCTATACTATCCAATGCCATGTTAATGAGTTTTTCGGCACGAGTCAGGCGATTGCTTTCATAGAGCATTTCAGCTCTTAACGCGTTACAAATTGCGACCATTGTCGGGTCGTTTAGACAATACTTTCTACAAATCTTGATGGCTTGACGATAGCTAAGACTGGCTAAATAAAACCGACCTTTGGCAGCTTGAGCAATACCGGTCAGCACACATATAAAAAATTGAGTAAAGGGACTGTTGGCATCAGCATAGTAGTCCATTGCTCTTGCTGCCGCAGCAAGGGACGATGAAAAATCGCCACGTCTGAAGTGTATAACGCAAAGCTGATTATTGATCCAGCCTCTGAACCAGTAATCAGACAAAGGGATTGTCATAAAGAGCTTTTCTGCTCTTTCAATTTCTATGTCATCTATTTCACTGTCTTCATATCCAAGACGGACCATTTTAAGAAGCTGGAAATTTCGCTCTATTCCTGCAAAAGATCCATCACTTAGAGTGCTTTTCTCGACAATATCTATATAGGCGCGTCCTTCAGAAAAACGCCCGTTTTTGTATAATAATAGCGCCCGAGCCAACAAAAAGGATGGTGCTACATGAATCCACTTTTCTGGTATCGGATCGAGAAAACTTTTCAGAACGTTTAGGCCATCTCTTAACCCAATCGTGGCGCCTCCTGCGGAATCAAATAGATTGACTGTTAGCAATAAGTTTCCCGATAAACAGGCGTGTCGAATTGCGGGAAGGAAAAGAGTCTGGGCGCCATACCACTCTGCAGCTCGTTCATGGAGTGACATTCTTTCGTTCTCGTCGCGTTCAACGAATATCTTCCATAGAAACTCCCTGAACATCGGATGGCTACGATACCATATGCTATTTTCTAATTTCTTCGGCACGAAGAACGTACGTATCGAAGTTAGTGAATCTAACACAGAGCGACTGTTCGTTTTCCGACGCACGTAATTGGCAAGGTCGGCATTTACCTCTTCTAAAAAAGCTGTTTCAATTAAGAAGTCGCGACTTTCTTCGGGTAAGCTCGCGAGCACTTGTCGGGTAAAGTATTGTGATGTGTCATGTTCATAATGTTGAATTTGTTCAATTGGACTTGTATAATTTTTTTGATTTTCTATCAGAAAAAGTGCCATTTGTAATACAATGCCCCAGCCTTCTGTATGCTGCATAAGGCTCCTAAGAACATCTTGAGAAATATTACCGCCGAACAACTGCTCTACTTCTTCTGTAGAAAAGCGCAAATCGTCTATATCAATTTCCTGCAGTTGTCTTTTGGCGATATACTCCGTTAAAGAAATTTTCGGTC
>JBBCIP010000153.1:0-26127 GCA_037189785.1 Alphaproteobacteria bacterium | reverse complement strand
GGCATGTTTGCCTTTGGTTATGGTGATCCGCTGGCGGTCGTGCTGAACAGATCCAATGGCGGCAAAACCAAAATGATCGGATCGATCAACACCCGTTGGCCATCGGGTTTGTGCTTTGTGCAGGAACGGCATTCCATAACCAAACCCGAAGATCTTAAAGGTTTGAAAGTTGGCGGTGGTCAAAACTCACCCATGCAAGTTATCGTGCCGGCTTGGTTGGAACGAAACGGTGTCGACCGTGCTGACGTCAAGATTCTGCAACTGGATCCGGCCATTGTTGTGACTTCGCTTATTGAAGGTCAAATCGATGCCGGAGAGTGTTGGCTTGGCAACAGTATGGCGTTGTTCCAGAAGCGCGCGAAAGATGCGGGTGTTACACTGTCGTGGTTGCCTTATGCCGACTTTAATCTTGATATTTATGGCAACGGTCTAATCACTACAGAAAAGATGATTGCAGAAAAACCGGATGTGGTTCGCAATTTCTTAGCTGCTACCTACAAAGGCTATGATTACGCCATTGCTCATCCTGATGAAGCAACGGAAATTATGGTCAAATACTTCCCAGTATTGGATAGAGCGATCACCAAGCAGCAGCTTTTGGAAACGGCTGATCTGATCAAGGGCGAGACCCCGATGGGGTGGCTTAATCAGAATAAGATCAATGAAACACTGACTTTTCTAAAATCGGCTTATGACATCCGTCAGGATATCGTGGCAGCCGATGTATACACCACAGAATTCTTGCCGGGCTCAAAGCCTTAGCAAACGCTTAAGATTAAGATCAGGAGGCTACTATGTATCGACCACAGCCCACAAAGCTCGGGCATCTGGTCTTGAAAGTCCGTGATATTCGTGCGTCATGCGCTTTTTATACCGACGTCGTTGGCCTTGAAATTTCCGATTGGATTGATGGTCATATGGTATTTTTGCGCTCCGGTCGCGATCATCACGATATTGCGCTGCTGCAAATGCCGAAGGAATGGTGTGATGCCTATAACCCTGCATTGTCAGCGGTGGAGCATTTTTCTTACCATGTCGAGACCACAGCCGAGATGGAACAGATTGTTGCGATGCTAAAGGAACGCAATATTCCCATTGATCGTGGTATCGGAAAGCATGGCCCGGGTGATAATACATTCATTGTGTTCAAAGATCCTGATGGCAACAATGTGGAATTTTATTCTGAAATGTTGCAGATCGATGCTGACTCTCCGCATATTGCACAGGTTTGGAATGGCAGCGATCTCGAGACCTTCGATCAATGGGGGTTGCAGCGCTTTGTGGTTGAACCGCCAGCGCGTATCAAGGCAATTCTTGATAAGAAATAGGGGGGATCATGGCGAAATCGGTCGTTGCAAAGGTTTTTAATCGAAAAATCACGGATGCCCTGATCTTTTTTGTGATTTTGGGGCTGGTGTGGGAATATGGCGTCAAATTCTTTGGAATTAAAAGCTATCTTTTGCCGCCCTTGAGCGATATCGGACGTGCGTTCATAGACTCGCGAGATGCGTTATGGACCCATAGTTTGATAACATTGGGTGAAGTCTTGATCGGTTTTCTATTCGCGGTTCTGCTCGGGGTGCCGATCGCGGCGATCATCTATTTTGTGCCGTTTGCAAAACGCACGTTGTATCCGTTTATGATTGCCTTACAGAGTATCCCCAAGATCGGCTTGGCACCAATCATCATTGTTTGGTTTGGGTATGGTTTGACATCCAAAGTCATCATGGCTTTTCTGTTTGCGTTCTTCCCGATTGTGATATCGACCCTGGGCGGTTTTGCCAGCACGCCAGCCAATCTTGAAGAACATTTCCGGGCCTTGAAAGCGTCGCCATGGGTAACGTTTTGGCGTTTGCGTGCGCCATCTGCTTTGCCGAATTTTGTCGATGGTTGCAAAGTGGCCATGCCGCTGGCTGTGATCGGTGCGATTGTTGGTGAGTTTGTGGGGTCAAACACCGGATTGGGCAACCTTATTTTGTTAGCTACGGGGTCATCGCAAACAGCGCTGACATTTGCGGCGTTACTGGCCGTTACACTTTTATCGCTCGGACTGTTTTACATTATTGAATTCTTGGGGAGATATGTGTGGTGGCGGTCAAGCTGATGATTAATCAAACAGTCACGCAAGAAAACACAGCCCTTGCTATTGGGCCGGCTATTGGGCCGGCTATTGGGATTGACGGTGTTTCCAAATGGTATGGCGGCAAAGCTGGCGTCAAGGCTTTGGATGATGTGTCCTCCAATATTCGAGATTGTGAATTTGTCTCCATCATTGGCCCATCGGGTTGCGGCAAAAGCACGCTTTTGCGAATTCTGGCTGGCCTTGAGCCCTATGATGAAGGCGCGGTGACCATACTGGGTGATGCTGTGCAGGAACCGCGTGATGATGTCGGTGTTGTGTTCCAAACGGCTAATCTTTTGCCGTGGTTGGATGTTGCCGCCAATCTAAAACTGGGAGTCGAGATCCGCCAAGGTCGGGCCGCAGCCCAAGCCCAGGACATCGCGCCGATGGTTGAAACCTTGGGGCTGGTTGGATTTGAAAAACGCTATCCCCATGAATTGTCCGGCGGTATGCGGCATCGTGTGGCGATTGGTCAAGCGTTGATTTCTAATCCTCGTGTTTTGTTGATGGATGAACCGTTTGGTGCGTTGGATGCCTTGACCCGGGATCGGCTGAATATGGAACTGTTGCGGATCTGGCAAAAAGAACGCAAGACCGTAGTGTTGATCACCCATAGCATCGCCGAAGCGGTATTGTTATCGGACCGCGTCTTGGTTCTGAGCGATCGCCCCGGCCGATTAATCAAAGAAGTGGCCATTGATTTGCCACGACCGCGAGATCCATCGACCACGCGAGAAGCCCCGGAGTTTGGCGATTACGTGGTCGAGCTGAGCCGCTTGATGGGTGTGGTATAGAGGACGATATGTCGGATCTTAAAATTCAAAACAGCAATTTACACTACCGCGTCTATGGTGAGGGGGAGGCCATTGTCCTCGCTCATGGTGTGGGCGGCAATCACGCTATTTGGTATAAACAGATAGCGGTTTTATCGCGGTCATATCAGGTTATTGTCTTTGATCATCGCGGATTTGGATTATCGACCGACGTCGAGGGCTTGGGGCGGTCCGCTTATGTCAGTGATCTAAAAGCTTTGCTGGATTATTTAGAGATCAAGCAAGCTGTGCTGATTGGTCAATCCATGGGCGGCGGGACCTGTGTGTCGTTTGCGGCATCTTACCCCGAACGTGTAAAAGCCTTGGTCGTTGCAGACTCTTTGCATGCATTTGTTGAAACAGATGCGGTGAAGGCGATTATGGATCACGCACGAAGCACGACAAATGATCTATCGCAAATTGATCGTGTTCTTGGTGCTCAGTTCCGTGATGCGAATGCGGCGGATATTTTATTGTATGGGCTTATCAGCGGTTTCAATAAAACCGATCGCCATACCTTGGTCGGTCAGTATGAGAAAGTTTTGGCGCCACAAGATTTCGCGTCCTTGAAGATTCCGACCCTGTTTATTTCAGGGATGGAGGATCTGCTGTTCCCGATTGAGGCTGTCCGTCTTTTGCAAAGCGAAGTCCCGGGTAGCTTCTTGGTCGAAGTATATGAAGCCGGCCATTCGGCTTTTTTTGAACGGCCAACCGAATTTAACGATAGCATTCTAAGCTTTCTTGCTATGTCGGGGGTAAAAGGCTTAAAACGGTCACTCCATAGCAATGCACCGGGATATGCCCCGGTTAAGGGGTAAGATCGATGAAGCCTCCCGTTCTTTTATATGCATGTAGTGGTGTCGATAGCGAACCATGGGTTAATGCATTTCGTACCCATATGCCTGAGCTGGAAATTCGTTTCTGGCCGGATGTCGGTGATCCTACCGAGATTGATTTCGTTTTGGCGTGGAAGCAACCCGCTGGTATCTTGCAGTCCTTGCCGAACCTCAAAGTTATTTTCTCAATGGGTGCCGGGGTTGAGCATGTGCTGGCGGATGAAACCATGCCGCAGGCAATCCCGCTTGTGCGCATGGTTGATCCCGGCTTGGCCATCGGCATGAACGAATTCGTGATGATGAGTGTGTTGCGCTATCATCGCCGGATGCCGGAACACGAGGCCAATCAACGATTGGGAAGATGGGTGCAACTTGTGCCTAAATTACCGGAAGACCAACGTGTGGGACTTTTAGGCTTGGGGGCTTTGGGGGCAGCTTGCGCCAAAAGCCTGGTGGACTTCGGCTTTGACGTTGCGGGCTGGAGTCGGTCGCCAAAATCCATACCGGGCGTTCAGAATTTTCATGGCAGTGATGGTTTTCAGCCGTTCCTAGAGCGCACAGATATTCTCGTGTGCCTGCTACCGCTCACGGCCGAAACCGAAAACATTATGAATGCCAAAGCCTTTGCAGCACTACCTCAGGGAGCATTTTTTATTAATGTGGCTCGCGGTCGCCATGTGGTCGACCAAGATCTGATTGCGGCCTTGGATAGCGGACATATAGCCGGTGCCACATTAGATGTGTTCCGAGAAGAGCCTTTGCCCCCAGGGCACCCATTTTGGCAACATCCGCAGGTCATTGTTATGCCGCATTGTTCGGCGTTAACACAGCCGAAAACGGCTGCTCGCACGATTGTCGATAATATGAACCGTTATCTTGCCGGTCAGCCGTTACTGAATGTTGTGGATCGTAGCCGAGGCTATTGAACTGGTCACCCGTCCCTGATCACACATGTTTATCAGGGAGACCTTGGCCCGGCCCTCAATAGGCCGGGCTTTCTTTTTGGTTGTATAGGATCTCATTACTATAATCGAAAAATTATAACAGTGATCGATATCGCTATTTTTATATGTTTAAATGGTGTGTCAATAATACTTTACGCTGAGCCGAGCAAGCCCGCAAAAAGGGATAGCCAGCATTGTCTTTGAACGGGTGACAAAGGCAGCTTGGACAAACGCCATATCAGGTGAGGAATAAGTCAAATGAAGTCATTCCGTGGACCAAAAGCAATCTTGATGCTCGGTGCCAGCGCTGTCGCCTTCAGCGCTCTTCCGGTCAGTGTCTTTGCACAATCTGCCTTAGAAGAAATTGTCGTGACGGCTCGTAAACGCGAGGAAAGCTTGCAATCGACACCAGTGTCGGTCAGTGCCTTCTCGGGCGAAGCCTTGGCGCGGGCCGGTGTTGGTGATTTCTTGGAAATCGCAACCCGTGTGCCTGGCTTTACAATGAATTCGGGTAACGTTACCGAACCGAATATCTTTATGCGTGGGATCGGTACAGACATCCAAAGTGCGGGCGCCAGCTCTGCTATCGGTTTCTTTATGGATGATGTTTATTTATCCCGGGCTCAAGGTGTAAATCTTGAGCTTTTTGATTTTGAGCGGGTAGAAGTTGTGCGTGGCCCACAGGGCACACTTTATGGAAAGAATGTGGTTGGCGGTGCCGTTAATTACGTGACCCGGAAGCCAACCGAAGACCTTCGGGCCGGTATCGATGTGACGGTTGGTAATTATTCGACCCTTGAAGCGCGCGGCAATGTCAGTGGCGCCTTGGCGGAAAACTTATTTGGTGGGATTTCGTTCTCTGCGCGCTCGCGTGATGGCTTTGCCAAGAACACGTTTACCGGCAATGATATGGAAGATTTGAGTTCGATGGGGGTCTTGGGCCAGTTGCGCTGGCTTGCCTCTGAAAATGTGGAAGTTTTGTTGACGGCCGATTATACACGCCGGCGTGGTGGTGGTATTTGGACCGATATGAAAATTCCGTCAAATCATAATCTTCCGTTTAAAAACCCTGACCCACGCAGCGGTCCCAATAATGATGACGGTAAACAGGATGCCGATGTGGGCGGCGTTCATTTACGGGTTAACTGGGATACGGGTCGTGGCACGCTCAGCTCTATCACAGCATACCGCGATGCTGACTTCGATTCGGCAGGGAACTCGGCCGGAAGTTACATCGACTTCACCAGCCTTCCTTATTTTCCAAGTGGGCAAATCAATATCGGTGCGATGAGCGATGCGCAAATTGAAGCCACCAACGACGATTATTTCTATAGCGCCAAGACGGAAAAGGTAAAAACATTTAGTCAAGAATTGCGGTACACCTCAAATTTTGAGGGGCCGTTTAATTTCATGACCGGCGTTTTCTTCATGGATGAGAAAATCGAGCGTAATGAATATCAGGATTACTTCTTTGTACTCTATTGGAACGATGGCGAAGAAACAGGATATACTGAAGCAAAAACCAAAACCTATGCGGCGTTCGTAGAAGGCACGTATAATGTCACGGATGCATTCAGCATAACCGCCGGTATCAGGTATACGAAAGATAAAAAAGACTTCTACGCATTCCGTGATCATCGCTTTGATTTCTTGGGCGCATCGTTCGAAGATGCCAACGGCCTGCCGGTTGATAGCTTCAGTGCCAGCACGGATCAATCGTGGTCGGCTTGGACGCCGAGCGTGACCTTGGGTTGGCAAGCAACGGAAGATGCTTATCTTTATGCGACCGTTTCAAAGGGGTTTAAATCTGGTGGGTGGAACGGTGAAAATGCGACCAGCCCACAAGAAGCAATCGCTGGATATAATCCAGAATATGCTTGGAACTACGAAATCGGAACCAAAACGGAATGGTTTGATCGTCGGTTACGCCTAAACTTAACCGGTTTCTGGGCCGAATATAAAGATTTGCAAACCCAACAGTATGAAATTTTTGATCCGAATTTGCCGGCCGATATTATTATTTCTAACGCGGGTAAGGCACGGGTGCGTGGTTTGGAATTGGAAGTTGTCGCAGTTCCTGTCGAAGGTTTGACTATTTCTGGCTCCTATTCTTATATGAACGGTAAAATCACTGGGGATCTGATCAGTACAAGAATGGTTTATGATTGGATGTGTGATTGCAGCACGCCGGTCGATACCAATCTGAAAGGCAATACGTTGCGGCGTACGCCAAAACATTCTTTTGTCGTTTCGGGATTTTATGAAGCTCCGGTCAGCGATACTTTGAAAGCCTTTGTTCGTGGTGACTATCGTTGGACCGATGGATATGAGTTCGATAACGAAAATAATCCACGGACCAGCATTGGCTCCTATGGTATCCTAGACGCAGGCATTGGCATTGCGTCTGCCGATGGCAAGTGGGAATTTTCAGTTTGGGGTAAGAACCTAACCGACAAGCTTTATGAATCCGGAAAAACTGACGATATCGGAACGGTTCTGGTTTCTTACGCACCACCGCGTACGTATGGCGCAACAGTAAAGTGGCGTTATTGATCTAGCGCGTGAGGGGGCCGTTTGTATCGGTCCCCTTTTATTTTGTGAGGTGTGTATGAAGCGGCGGGTTGGCATTATTGGATTTGGTTACGTTGGCGCTAACCTGCTGCAGCGCTTGCAGTCTGAACAAGATGCGTTTGACGTCGCTTTTGTTTATGCGCGTAATGTAGACGCTTTAAAGTCTGTGCCGAAGGCTATGATCTTGACGGATCTGCATTTGGCTCAGTCTAAAGCCCCCGATATCATCGTTGAAGCGGCGCATCCGCAAATTACCCATGACTATGGTGAGCAATTTTTAGAATTTTCTGATTATATGCCGCTTTCAGTTACGGCCTTGGCCGATGATGGTTTACGGGAACGATTGATGGATAAGGCTGAGCGCCACAACCATCACTTATTGGTGCCGCATGGGGCTGTCGTCGGACTGGATAGTTTAATTGCGTGGCGTGATCAGTGGGAAGATGTTTCGATCACGTTTCGGAAACCACCGCATAGCATCGACTTTGATCTGATCGATTTGTCACCGCGTGAAATTACCGTCGAGACCATTATTTTTGATGGCAGTGTGCGCAAGGTTGCCTCTTTGTTTCCACGCAATGTCAATGCTATGGTTGCTTTGGCTTTGGCGACGGTGGGGTTGGATCGCTGTCACGCAAGATTGATCGCGGATCCGTCAGCGAAAGGGCTTGGTTTATCAATCAAAGCTCGTGGCAAGGATGGATCCGAATTGACTATCGATCGCTTCCAACCGGCTATTGGGGTATCTGGCAGTGAAATGTTCGAATCTCTGTATCGATCGCTGTTGCTCGGAACAGAAAATTTTCATTCTTTTGATTTTGTATGATGCATAAGGAGCTGGTTATGAAAAGTCGTCATGCTATGCTGAAAGCGACAGGCTTAGGTTTTGTAACGTCATTGATGATCGGCGGAAGTGCCTGGGCCTCCGGTGGCGAAGCGACAGGGCCGGTTAACATTCAAGACCCCTATATTCAGCAGTGGTATGATCTTGTCTATGATCAAAAGCCGCCGATGCCTGTGCCCGGAAAAGATTATGGGATGGATAAGGATAGTGGCAAATTTGTTCATCCAAAAGCGACGCCGATGATCGATCCGGCGCCGAGTTTTCCAGGCCAATTGACATATTGGGATCAAAAATCTTATTCCAAGAATATGAAGGTTATATCCTTCGTTCCAGACATCGCATCGCCGTATCACGAATGGCAGAACATTGTCGATTTTGGAAAACAGCGGTTCATGTATGTCTATAATGGCCGCAATCTAAAAATATTTGATATTACCAATCCCCATAAGGTTAAACTGGTTCTAACCAAAGGCCGGAATTGGAGCGGTCAAGGCCCAAGCGATGAAGTCAATCCGTTTGCAGAAGGCGGCGGTGTTGGGGCATCTTCAATCATGTGGAATAAAGACCTTGGCAAATATGTCATGGTGCAATCGTTCGAAGTCTCTCGTATTGGTGTGTTGAACGATAAAGCGAGGGAGCCCGATGGTGTCAATAAATTACGCAACTGGCCAAAATTAAAAGGCTTCCGTGTGTATGCCATGAATGGCCCATTGCCGGATCAATGGGAGCTCTTGGCGGAGAAAACGACGGATTATAAACATCCGGATGCTCCCATCGGTAAACAGCAAGGGTCTGGATCGTTGGATGTTCCGGCTTATTTTGGTGGCCAATATATGTTCTTGGCGACCGCACCTGATGATTCCTACGCGTTGATTGAATATCCGGATTATGTGCATTCCCCGGGCTATCAGGCGTGGGATATGTCGGATCTCAGAAATCCGAAGCTGCTGTCACAAATTACCGTACCAGGGCAAGTGGTCGGTGATAAGGATCACGAAGCCGCTTATCTCATGAACCCTCGGGCCGGTAACCGGACATCGTGGATGGGCTCGCGGATGCCGTTGTTCATTCCGAAACCGGTTGAGAAAGGTGGCACGCTTGCTTTTGGTGGCATGGCCGGCTTGGGTCTTTATTCCTTCGACATTTCAGATCCCGCCAATACCAAGATTGTTGGTCACTTGAATTTCCCGCCGAAGTTTGCCGGGACCGAAGCCGATAACGTTGACCTTAGCCAATATGATCGCACCGGCTATATTTTCATGAACGGTTATCCGATGAACGATGAATGCTTTGAGCCTTACAAAGACATTCATGTCATCGATGCCAAGGATCCGAGCAACATGAAGGCGGTCGCGACGTTCCCGCGGCCGACCCCGCCGGCTGATGCCGCGTTCACCGATTATTGTCAGCGTCGTGGCAGCTTCGGCCCGAAACGTCCGGGCTATCACACCCAACCGGGGCGCTCGCGTGACGGCGTTGTGGTTTATGCCTTCTATAATGCCGGTATTCAGGTGTTCGATGTGAAAGATCCGACCAAACCAGAAATTGCGGCCTATTACGTACCGCGCTTCCCAACAGACGCGGAAATACCCGAAGACGTCAAAGGCAATTTGGTATTCGGAACGTATATTGAATATGATCGCAATATCATTTGGGCGTTCACCAATCATGGCATGTATGCTTTAGAAACGCCTGTTCTTGGGAAAGCACAAAGTGGCGTGCCGAAGAAATCATGGCCACCCCGTGATTGAGCATGTGACCTTACGATCTTTGCCAGCCCCACGGTTTCGCTATACGCAATGTGTGCGGGCTGGCAATTTCTATCTGATGAGTGGACTAATTGCGCTTGATCCCCTAACCGGCCAGCTTGTGCGCGGCGGGGTAGGGCCTGAGACTGCTCAAATTCTTACAAATATGGGGCATGCGATTGCGGAATTGGGGCTGACGTATTCTGATCTGACGCGGGCCCGGATTTACACCACAGACTTCGCGAAATTTGCAGATATTAATGCGGCTTGGGAGCAGGTGTTTACCGGTGCTGTCACGCCACCGGCCCGGACGGCTGTCGGCGTATCAGCGCTTCCCTTGGGCGCGGCGGTCGAGATGGAGTTTGATCTCTTTAAAATGTGATGGGGATGTTGTGCTCCCCGGTTGTTTTTTGTACAGACCGAGGATCAGATGGAAATTCCTATAACTGGACGTATCTTCAAAGACATTATGGCCCCGATGCGGGACGGTGTTCGTTTGGCCGTGGATGTTTATCTGCCGCAAAAACCCGGGCGTTATCCGGTTCTTCTCGCCATGTCGGCTTATGGCAAGAATACACAGCGCCAACAACTGCCCGTGCCATTTCCAAGCCCCATAGGCGACGCCTGCATTGAAGCAGGATGGACCAACGATATCACCGACCGCGATTATATTCATGTCATCGCCTGTACACGCGGCACCGGGCAATCCGAAGATCACTATCTCAGCATGTATTCCAAACAAGAAGCTGACGATGGGTATGATTTGGTTGAATGGATCGCGCAGCAAGACTGGTGCGACGGCAATGTCGCCATGATCGGTATTAGTTATTTCGGAACCATACAACTTGTTGTGGCCTCCTCTGCACCTCCGCATCTAAAAGCAATCGCGCCATTGGAAGCAACGACCGATCAATATCTGGCGTGTTATCACGGCGGCATGTTGGATGGATTTTATACAGAACTTGCAACCGGCCGCCATTCTGGTTTGAGCTGGGCCGGTTTCCAAGCGCCCCATGCAGTTTCGAAAACACAGCGCGATAAAAGTCCCGCAGAATTTGAACAGCGGCTAATGGAAGCCAAAGCCAATCCAGATCTTACACAATACAATCTTTTGTATAGCATTCTCGATTGCCCGGAAAAAAATCCGATCTTCTTCGATATCATGTTGAACCCGTTTGATGATAATGGAGACTATTGGTGGAAACCCGATCTGTCGGAAATAAAAATTCCGGTTTTGTGTGGCTGTGCCTGGTATCCGGATTGTGGCCCAAAGTTTGTGCGCGGTCCTTTTATGATCTGGGACGGCGTGTCCGGTCCAAAGAAGATGGTGATGTTCCCTGGCGGCTGGCTTGATCGACCGTTTACTCAGCATCATACTCTGCTGTTTCGTTGGTTTGATCATTGGCTCAAGGGTATCGACAGCGGAATCATGGATGAAGCGCCGATCCAGCTTTATATCCAGGGCGACGATGTTTATCGTGATGAATATGAATGGCCGCTGGCACGCACCGTTTGGACAAATTATTATCTACGCACGCACAATCGCTTATCAACCGATGCAGAACGCTTTGCAGATATTCCGCCCGATGGTTACGTGCAATCACCCCTGATGGTGACCTCAAGCATTCAGTCATTACGCTACAGTACCGGCCCATTGGCGCATCGGGTTGAGATCACAGGACCGATCACACTTTATATTTATATCGCGACAGATCGGCCGGACGGTGTGATAAAAGCAACGCTCTTGGATATCGCGCCAACGGGTCAACAGACGGAGATGACGCATGGTCATCTCAAACTCTCACATCGTGTGTTAGATCAGGTCCGTAGCAAACCATGGCAACCGTTTCATAAACACACGGCGGATGCAGTCACGCCGGTGACCCCCGGTGAAATATATGAATACGCTGTCGAGCTTTATCCGACGTCCAATGTTTTACACAAAGGGCACGAACTGGCGCTGGATTTATGCAGTGGCGATGTGCCCGGTCATGCTTTTTCTTATCATGTGATGCCGAGCCAAACCACAAGCTACAAAATATATCGTGACGGTGTTCATACGAGCCGTCTTTACTTACCGATCATACCAGAAAAAGGTTAGGTGTCACAATGCAGACGCGTGAGCAGCAAAATGTGTCCCCTCTTTATGCATGGTATGTCATATCCATATTGTTTCTTGCCTATGTTGTATCCTTTATTGACCGTCAAATATTGGCGCTTATGGTCGAACCGTTGAAAGCGGATCTTGGGCTTTCGGATACGGAGATTAGCCTGCTCCATGGCCTGGCTTTCGCGATTTTTTACACAACCATGGGTATCCCCATGGGCCGTCTGGCCGATTTACGCAATCGCCGCAACATTATCGCCATTGGCGTTACGGTGTGGTGTTTGATGACGGCCGCTTGCGCCCTGGCGCGCAATTTTTGGCAGCTGTTTTTGGGACGCATCGGTGTCGGCGTGGGCGAGGCCGCTTTGCTGCCGGCCGCATACTCAATGATTGCCGATTATTTCCCGCGTGAAAAACGTGGTTTGGCTATGGGACTTTTTGCGTCGGGCGCGTTTGTCGGCGCTGGTCTGGCGTATTTGGTTGGTGGTTTTGTTGTGCACTTTGCCATTGGCAACGAAAACGTGACGCTACCGCTGATCGGTGCGTTGCGGCCGTGGCAAGCGACATTTATCATCGTTGGATTACCCGGTCTGATGGTGGCGGCGTTGATGTTGACGGTGCGTGAACCAAAGCGCATGGATATGGTGGATGCCAGTCAGGCGAGCCATAATATGACCTTCAAAGAGACGCTTGTGCATATTGCCGAGCGGCGGTTTGCGTATTTATCGGTATTGTTTGGGATCGCTATGTTGGCCTCTTTGACCTATGGCTGTTTTGCATGGGTGCCGAGCCATTTCATTCGCAACTTCGGATGGACGGTTGCCGACGTTGGCACGGCGTTTGGGTTCACCGTTCTATTTGCCGGTACAGCGGGGGTCTGGAGCGCGGGCTATCTTGCCGATTATTTGCTCCGGCGGGGACACAAAGATACATATCATATTGTTGGCATCATAAGCGCGATTGGTGCTTTGGTGCCGACGATCGTTGCCCCGTTAATGAGTGACGCACAATGGGCCATGGGTTTGTATGTCGTGTCATTTTATTTTCAAGGCATGCCGATCGGATTGGGACCGGCGGCGGTCAGCGCTATTGTCGCGAACCGGGCGCGTGGACAAGCAATTGCCCTTTATAGTTTTGTGATTGCTTTCCTGGGGTTGGCGTTTGGTCCGGCGGCAATCGCTTTCGCCACCGATCATATTTTTGGCAGTCCCGAGGACGTTCGTTATTCTTTGGTGCTTTATGCGCTGATAACCTTGCCATTGGCGATTATTATTCTGGGGCTTGGCCGCAGGCCCTATCGGAATGCCGTATTTCATTGAAAAGGTGGAGAACCCGGACTTCTGTTTCGCAATTTGCCCTATCCTTTTTAGGATATTGTCTTAATCTTGTGTCCTGACGCTTAGTCTTTATATCTGTATGATAAAGATGGAGATCGCGATGAAACACATAGGTATAGGGCTGGTTCTCATGGCTGGGTTGAATTCCGGGGCGACCGCGCAAACAATCGCAAACTATGGGACATGGACGTCACCGTTGTCAGCCGAAATCGTGGCCGCTCAAGGCGGTTCGGTGGGCGAAATTGCCGTCGATCATGACGGCAGTATTTATTGGACCGAATATCGTCCGTCGGAAAAAGGGCGGAATGCCATCGTCATGCAAAATCCGGATGGGGCACCAGGGGCTGTGGAGAAAACCGTTCTTCCCACGCCCTATGATGCACGAACCAGAGTCCATGAATATGGCGGCGGTAATTTTGTTGTCCGAAACGGGGAGGTTATTTTCAGCAACTTTGCCGATCAACGACTGTACCGGTTCAAGGTCGGACAACAACCGACGGCCATAACCAAACCCAATACTGATACCCACCATGGGGCTGATCGCTTTGCGGATTGCGATATCGATCAGGTGCGTGACCGGGTGATTTGCGTACGCGAAGATCATAGCAAGGATGGTGATCCTCAGAATACGATTGTCGCAATTTCCCTGAAGACTGGCGAGATCAAGCAAACACTTTTTGCCGGTTCCGATTTTGTGGCTGCGCCACGCATCGCGCCATCGGGTAAAAAAATCGCTTGGGTCGCGTGGGATCATCCGAATATGCCATGGGACAAAACGAGATTATATGTTGCCGATGTTACGCGGGGTGGTGGTCTGACCAAACAAACGGTGATTGCTGATAATGCCGCCATTGGTGAACCGCAATGGGGACCGGACGGAACATTGTATTATATGTCCGACGCCACAGGGTGGTGGAACCTATATGCCTTTGGTGGAAAAACATCACGGGCTGTTACCACGGTGCAAGTGGATTTATCCGCGCCGTTGTGGAACTTGAATCTGTCAAGCTATGCGATCGTCAATAATGACACGGCCATTGCCGCCGGTATTGATAATGGTCGCGGTGGTTTATGGCAGATTGATTTAAAATCTGGGAATAGTCACAAAATCGATTTGCCATTTGCAGCGGTTCGACAACTCCGTCGCCTTGATGATCGACATGTGGTGTTCAATGCTTCAGAAGATGCGGATGTATCAAAGATTGTGCGCTACGATATCGTTACCGGCATCGTTACGGTCGTGGCCAAACAACCCGACCTCCCTTTGCAGAAAGAGTATATTTCTGTAGCTCGCGCGGTGTCTTATCCCACCAGCGGTGATGATGTTGCCCATGCGTATTATTACGCGCCGCAAAATCCTGGCTTTCGCGCTCCGGATGGCACGAAGCCGCCGTTGATTGTGATGGCCCATGGCGGCCCGACGTCCCATGTGTCTCCTGCCTTGGCTTTGGATATCCAATACTGGACCACCCGCGGCTTTGCTGTGATGAATGTCAACTATCGTGGCTCTAGTGGATTTGGCCGGGCTTACCGTAATAAATTGCAAGGCCAATGGGGTGTTATCGATATCGATGATGTCGTCAATGCCGCGAAATATGCCGTGTCGGCAGGGCTGGCCGATCCTGATGCGTTGATTGTCCGTGGCGGCAGTGCCGGCGGGTTTGTTGTCTTGGCGGCCCATGCGTTTCACAATGTCTTTGCAACGGGAGCAAATTATTATGGCGTTAGCGACATTACGGCCCTTGCCAAAGAAACCCATAAATTTGAATCGCGCTATCTTGATGGTTTGGTTGCCCCTTATCCGGAAGGGGCCAAGATTTATGCGGATCGCTCCCCGATCAATCACTTGGATGGCTTAAATCGTCCGTTGATCGTGTTGCAGGGCCTTGATGATGAAGTTGTGCCGCCCAGTCAGTCTGAAGCGGTTGTGAACGCCCTAAAATCCAAAGGCATTCCCGTTGAGTATGTAGAGTTTGAAGGTGAAGGTCATGGCTTCCGTAAGCTTGAAAACAAAACAAAAGCGTTAGAAGCAGAGCTTCATTTTTATCAAAGAACGCTCAAACTGCAGCCGTAATGGTGTAAGGGCTAAGGGGCCCGGCGTCATGGGTTGGGAAGATAATAGCTGTTTTATTTGTTCTTGTTTTGTTCTAATGTTGACCGGTGACGATGATTCGGCGGTGAGTATGACGAACGTAAGTATGGCCGAGGTCGGCCTTGATTGGCTTTTCCTGGACCTAAACAGCTATTTCGCCAGTGTGGAACAGCAAGATTATCCTGAATTGCGGGGGCGCCCTGTGATGGTCGTCCCGGTCATGGCGCACACCACATCGGCCATTGCCGCCAGTTACGAAGCCAAGGCCTATGGCATCAAAACTGGCACACCGGTGTGGCATGCCCGGCAAGTTTGCCCGGATATCCAGATCCGCTTGGCGCGCCATGATCGCTATGTCGAAGTCCATCATCAAATTCTTCATGAAATAGATCGGCATGTCCCGATAACGCAGGTCTGCTCCATTGATGAAGTCGCCTGCCAATTAACCGGATCGGAACGGCATCCGGATCGGGCGGTGGCCATCGCGCAAGCGGTTAAGGATGGGATCCGGCGGAATGTTGGTGTGGCACTTAGATCTTCTGTTGGCTTAGCCCCAAACCGCTTCCTTGCCAAGGTCGCGAGCGATCTCCAGAAGCCGGACGGGTTGACGATGATTGCCAAACCGGCGCTGCCGGGGGCTTTGCTGACCTTGCACCTTCAAGATCTGCCGGGGATCGGCCGGAATATGGAGCGGCGCTTGAACAATGCTGGGATTTATTCGGTTGCAGCCTTATGGGCGTTGCCGCCGAAGCTCTTGCGGCAAATTTGGGGGAGTGTGGAAGGCGAACGGTTTTGGACAGATCTTCACGGGCTTGATCGCCCGATTGCAGCCCCTCCACCGCGCCGCAGTATCAGCCATGGTCATGTGTTGCCGCCGGCTATGCGCAGTGTGTCGGCAGCCCGCCTTGTGGCCCGGCGTCTGGTTGCCAAGGCGGGATCACGGTTACGCCGGTTCGATCTCGAAGCCAGCAGCCTCGGCATCTCCTTGCGCTTATTGGATGGCCCGAAATTTGAGCGGATGGTTCGCTTCTCACCGACTGCGGACAGCCTACAGATCCTGAGGTTGTTGACCGACACATGGGACGATTTGACGCTCAATTTGACCCATCAAAGGATCAAGAAAGTGGGCATTGTGCTGTCCGGGCTCGAAGCGCGCGGCTCTGGGATGCAGGACTTGTTTGCGTTTGCCGATCAGCACAAACGGGTTCATCGCACCGAGCTTTGTTCGGCGATGGATCGTCTCAATCAACGCTATGGAAAAGATACGGTTGTGCTTGGGGCAATCCCGGATCCCAACCGTCAGGTCGTCGGCGCCAAGATTGCGTTCAATCGGATCCCAGATCTTCAAGAGTTTCAGGAGTAGCCTGATTGGGCGCGAGCGGGAACGGATCGTCGGCGTGATATCCGCAGGCCTCAAGCGCGGGCAGCATATGGGCCGGTGGGGGCGCCATGATCGCAACTGGTTCCTTGGTCGTATAAAGCGGCACCCGCACGGCCCGGGCATGCAGTTGGAGCGACGTATTCGGCGGAATCGGATCACTGCTGTATAGTGGATCGCCCAGGATCGGGCAGCCCATGGCGGCGCAGTGGACACGGATCTGGTGCGTTCGACCGGTACGGGGATAGAGTTCGAGCCAGGTTAAATCACCGGCCCGGCCCCGAACCCGATAGTCGGTGATGGAGACTTGCCCATCCTTATGGACAATCATACGCCAACCGCTTTTCGGCGTTTCTTTGCGCAGCGGTAGATCGATGCGACCTTCGGCTTCCGGCGGTTCTCCGGTGACGATGGCCCAATAGGTCTTTTCCACACGCCCGCCCATGAACAGTTTGCCGAGCTTGCGCAACGCCTTGCGATGGCGACCCAGGATCAAGCAGCCGCTGGTGTCACGGTCGAGCCGGTGTGCCAAAGCCGGCGGGCGTGGCAGGCCAAACATTAGATGTTCAAAACTGTCTTCGACATTGGGGCCACCTTTGGGGCCTGCATGGACTGGTAAGCCCGCCGGTTTGTCGATGATCAACATTAAACCGTCACGATAAAGGAGACGGGCCAGTGTTTCATCAGCAGTCAATGCGGCAGTCATCGGTAATCCTTGGATCAAACAAACGTGCCGAGGGTACTCGGCATCAATACAGTAAACGCGCCGAGTATCCTCGACGCGTCGGCACTGTGCATAAAATGAATAGTTAGATCAATGGTCTCCGCCCATGTTGTCCATCATGGGTCCCATATTGCCCATTTCCGTTACTTTAAAGCCAGGTGGAATCTGGAACAGAGATTTTGCTTGCGGGCCACGTTTGACGTTTTGGGTATCATAGACAAATTTCTGATTATTGGCGTGCATTTCCATTTTCATAATGATGCCGTCTTTGGTTACCCAAAATGTTCCTGTGAGCTTCTCTTTGGGATTGGCCACTTTGTATTTGGTTGTGGCTTCACCGTTGATGGTTTCGCTGCCGATCGCTTCGTATTTGAAGTCGTCGATTTTTTCGTTGATGTTGTCCATGGGGTTGTCGGATTTCGGCATGCGCATAGCCATTTTCATATCCGGCATCAGGATGATGATCCCGGTTTTTGGATCCATGATGGTAACGCTCCGCTGTCCCATGGCGTTCATCTCGCGCCGTTCAATCATATCGCCCGAATGAAAAACACGACCGGTCATTTTGCCGTGTGGGGTGGTGTAAACAACGTCGGCCGAATAGGGAACTTTTGTAAAAAACGGATGATCTTTAAAGGCTGTCAAACCCAGCATCATCATCAGGGCGGCACAAATGGTCAGCAAACGATGCATAGCTCCAGATCCTTTCATTAAATATACGCGGCGCGACTATATTCAATGACTGGGCAGGCGGCAATGCTTAGGGAATACGTAAGCACTGGGTGTTGCGACTTTTGAAGTCTTAAGACTACATACTGGAATGTAAGATCTAGTCGTAATGAAACTGTAAGGTACGGTTAACAAAATAAAAAAGTCGTTACGATACCGAAATATTATCATGATGATTTTATTAAAATTTTAAGTTTGGCCCGATTTTTGCTTATAGATTAAGCGGGGATTATTGATACCAGAATTTAAGGGTCAGAGAAAATGTCTAAAGCTGGACTGATTGCAGCAGCATTTGCCTGCGCATTGTCTACCTCGGTCGCGCATGCCGGTTTGGTAGAATTTAATAACATCACGGCTGAATGGTCCCACGTCATTGGTGGCGCCAATGTCGTTTACGATCCAGCCGGTTCCTCAACATCAGTTCGTTGGGGTACGGGCGGCCGGAGCGGCTATGATTTCGAAGCTCCGGGGTCCAATGTTTCGGTAATGGTTCCGCCGACACCGTCGCCGGATTTTATTGTTGGTACGTTTACACACGTCAATAAGGTGATTAACGGCGGGACCAGTATTTCCGGTATTCGCCTGACGATTTCGACAGAAATCATCGTTGATTCATTCTCACAAGGTATCAAAACGTTTGTTTATGATATCGACCATTGGGAAACGACGAACGACGCCAGTCCTTGCGCAGACGGCGGAACTGATGGAGTCGGTGTCAATATCAATGGGTGTGCCGATAATGTTTCCGTCAATTTCAATAGTTTGTCGGATTCATTCGTCATTGATGGTGATATTTATTCGCTTGATATCCGCGGCTTCTTGTTCGGTGACTTAGACACGGGGACTGCCGCTGAAAGCTTCTGGACTATTGAAAGAGAAGATAATGAAGCCTATTTGCGGGCTCGTATCACCTTAAGAAGCGAATTGGTGCCACAAGAAGTTCCGGCCCCAATGGCTTTGGGGCTGATGGGGCTTGGCCTGATCGGTTTAGGTTTGCGCCGCCGCTGGGCTTAATGTCTTAAAACTAGCAATATTATACTGAAAACGGCGGTTTAAAGACCGCCGTTTTTTGTTTGATCCGTGAATTGTGGTGCTGGAGCAATCGCCATAAATCTAAAATTATAGTTTTAGCTCTGTACCTTAGGTGTAACTTTCCGGCATTATGGCGGCTCCGCAAGCCACAGCGAGAGTGTTACTGTGTCCGATAAAGCCGCTACCCGCTACAATGTGGGATTATTCGTTACATGCCTGGTCGATCTGTTTCGACCATCGGTCGCCTTTGCGGCTATAAAATTGCTGGAGCAGGCGGGTTGTCGCGTCTCCGTCCCGCCTACACAAACCTGTTGTGGGCAACCAGCCTATAACTCCGGTGATCGTAGCGCGGCGACGGACATCGTAAAGCAAGTGGTTGCGGCCTTCGAACAGTTTGATGCTGTCGTGGTTCCAAGCGGGTCGTGTGCCGGGATGATCCGTCACCATGGTCCGTTGTTATTGGGGGATGATCCGGAATGGGGCGCACGCGTCAAAGTGTTGGCAGAGAAAACGTTCGAGTTGACCCAGTTTTTGGCGACCAAAACGGCTTATACCCCAACGGCACAGCATACGGCCGAGGTGGTTTATCACGATTCATGTTCGTGTTTGCGGGAAATGGGTATCGGAGCCGAACCGCGGGCTTTGCTCGATCATGTGACCGGTCTTAACCGCAGGGAAATGGACGGGCGCGAAGAATGCTGCGGCTTCGGCGGATTGTTTTCTGTCAAATATCCCGATGTATCGAATGCCATGGTCAGCGCCAAAGTTGCCAATATCAAAGCCAGCGGCGCCGAACTTTGTGTCGGTGCTGATCTTGGCTGTCTATTAAACATCGCCGGTAAATTAAAGCGCGATGGCGCGCCGATTGCTGTCCGCCATGTTGCGGAGGTATTGGCTGATCATTGCGACAAACCAGCGATCGGAGATCGGTCGTGAGCCACGCCGTCACCAGTCCTGATTTTGTCAACAATAGCAAAAAAGCCATTGCCGATCCGGTGTTGCAAACGGCTTTGGATCGCATGACACGTGGGTTCCCGGTCAATCGCCGCCGCGCGGTGGAGGCATTGCCCGAGTTCGACAGCCTTCGTGATGAAGCCAAAGTGATCAAAGATCACGCTTTGGCGCATCTGGATTTATATCTCGAAGCGTTCGAGAAAAAGGTCATTGAAAGCGGCGGGCATGTTCACTGGTGCCTGACCCCGGATGAAGCGCGGGCCACGATCACGCGATTGGTACGCGACGGCGGTGGATCTTTGATTACCAAGGGCAAGTCCATGGTGACCGAAGAGCTCGGCCTTAATGCGCATTTGGAGAAGGAAGGGTTCAAGCCGCTCGAAACCGATCTTGGCGAATATATCATTCAATTGGCCAATGAACCGCCGAGCCATATTCTTGGCCCGGCCATTCATATGCCGAAAGAACGGATCGCCGATATCTTTGTGGAACATCACACGCCGCTTGGCTTTTCTGAACGAAAAACAACGCCTGAAGAATTGGTGGCGGAAGCCCGCACGATTTTGCGGGAGAAATATTTCCAAGCCAAAGTCGCGATCACCGGTGCAAATTTCTTAGTCGCCGAGACCGGATCTGCGATCATCGTGACCAATGAAGGCAATGGTGACTTATCACAAACCTTGGCGGATACGCATATCGTTGTGACCGGGATCGAAAAAGTCATTCCGACTTTGGAAGATGCGGCGACCTTGTTGCGAGTGCTCGCACGATCGGCAACCGGTCAAGAAATGTCGGTTTACACCACATTGGCTACAGGCCCGCGTCGTCCGGGTGACACGGATGGGCCCGGAACATTTCACGTGGTTCTGGTGGATAATGGGCGCAGCCAATTGTTGGCGAGCCCGGCCAAGGAAGCGTTGCGCTGCATTCGTTGCGCGGCGTGTCTCAATCATTGCCCGATTTATAAGGCTGTGGGTGGGCATGCCTATGGTTGGGTTTATTCCGGCCCGATTGGTGCGGCCATTGATCCAGCTTATCTTGGTCTTAACACGGCGCGTCACTTACCCAATGCCTCGACATTATGTGGCCGTTGTGAAGAAGTGTGCCCGGTCAGAATACCGTTGCCGAAAATTTTCCGATACTGGCGCACAGAAGCCTTTAAACAAGGTTTGACACCGGGGCCCGAACGCCAGGGTGTGCGGCTCTGGGCCTATTTCGCCAAGCGTCCAAAACTATATCGGTTATGGACTCGGACTGCCGCGCGTGTCTTGGCGGCGGCTGGTCGTGGCAAAGGGCGATTGCGTCATGTCGTCGGTTTTTCCGGCTGGACCAATATGCGCGATCTTCCTGCACCCGAAGGCAAAACATTTTTCGAGCAATGGAAAAACCGTGAGTAGTCGTCAAGAAATATTGAACCGTGTGCGGGCTGCCATCGGCCCGCGTGATGAGCAAACCGCTCGCCTCACTGTCGAAGATCGCATGGCGTTGCGAAAGCACAACCTCATTCCGCGTCAAGGATTGACGGCGGGCGACGAGCGTCTGGCGTTGTTTTGTCAAAAACTTGTGGCCAATGTCATTAGCTGTGCACAAGTATCCGATAACGATCAGGTGCCGGCAGCAGTCGCGGACTATCTACGATCCAGGAACTTATCGCTGGGTGGGATCATCCTCGCCCCGCATCCAATGCTTGACGCGATTGCGTGGGAACGTGAACCTCATTTGGATTTGATCCACGATCAGGCCACAGCGCAAACGCAAGTTGCAGTGACGCGGGCCGATCTTGGGATCGCAGAAACTGGCACATTGGTCTTTGCTGCGGCCCCGGAAAATCCGACGTCCTTGCATTTTGTGCCGGAAGTCGAAATCACAATTCTTTCGGCCGCGCATATTGTCTCAAATTTGGAAGCCTCCTTTGAGTATTTGCGGGCGCGAGGACAATCGACTTTACCGCGTGCAGTTAATTTCGTCACAGGGCCGTCACGCACTGCCGATATTGAGTTGACCTTGACCATGGGGGCCCATGGACCAAAAGCCGTTCATGTCATTATCGTTGGCTGATCGGTCACGTTGAGTGCAGTGACATCTAATGAACATACATCAGCACATCGGGGCCAAGCGGGATGTCCAACACCATCCAAAGCATAAGCATTGCTGTCGATGCAACGCCGAACGCAATTGAATACGGGATCATCATGGCGACCACGCCGCCAATACCAATATTAGGCGCATACCGTTGCGTGAACACTAAGACCATTGGGAAATAAGGCATAAGCGGTGTGATGATGTTGCTGTAAGCGTCGCCGATCCGGTATATGGCTTGAGTGAGTTCAGGGGAATAGCCGAGAAGTATCATCATCGGCACAAATGTTGGTGCCAGTAAGGCCCATTTTGCTGATGCGCTACCGATGAACAAATTGATAAATCCAACCAACAGAATAAGGCAGATAGCCAAAGCAACACCGGTTAAGCCAATTGTCTGCAATCCTGATGCAGCACTGATCGATAATAAAGCGCCTAGGTTCGACCAATTAAAAAGCGCAATAAAGTGAGCCGCTATAAAGGCTAAAACAATATAAAGCCCCATATCGGACATGGATTTTCCAGCCATCGCCACGGCATCACGATCATTTCGAATGGTGCCAACACCAATACCATAAGCGAGCCCGGTCGATAAAAAACCAAAAAATAAAATACTGACCAAAGATTTGAAAAAGGGCTCAAGACTCCCGTCTTCAGCGCGTAGAACGGCATTGTTAGGAATAGTTAGAGCGGCCACAATGATCAAGAACACCAGCCCCGTCCATGCTGCCCAACGCAGACCCCGGGGACTGTTTTCTTGATCAGCCTGTTCTACATGGGTAACGCCCTCTGGGGGGGTATAGTGGCCGAAGCGAGGTTCGATGATAAAATGCGTGACGGCTGTACCAACTGCAACAAAGACCACAACCAGTGCCGCCATTAGATAGTAGTTGGCTGCGATCGAAACAGTATATCCAGGTGTTATGATTTGCGCGACATCTTGAGTGATGCCGGACATCAAGGCATCCATCGGCGTCAGCAATAGATTGGCGCTAAACCCTGCGGACACGGCGGCAAAGGTTGCGGCAATGCCGACAATAGGATTTCGGCCGGCGCTTAAGAATAATAGTCCACCAAGCGGTATCAAAATGACATAACCCGCGTCAGCCGCAAGGCTGGACATGATGCCCGCGAACAACAGTGCTGGGGTGAGAAATGACGCTGGGATCCGGCGCACAAATGTAGACAACGCGGTTCCAATCAAGCCGCTGCGTTCGGCAATCCCGACGCCGAGCATAGCCAAAAGAACGGTGGCCAGCGGCGGAAACGAGGCAAATATTTGCGGCATCTCAACCAACAACCGGCGGATTTGATCGCCGGATAATAAATTGACTGCTGTAATGGTTTGACCGGTCATGGGGTTTTGCGCGCTCAGCCCGAAGAATGCCGCGGCCGCAGACGTCAGTAGCAAAATTGCTATCAATATGATGAACAAGGTCACCGGATCGGGTAAGCGGTTGCCCACACGCTCAATGCTGTTGAGCATACGGTCCATAAGACCTTGTTGCATACTAATCCCCCCCCATTATAGATACAGAACTGTATAGTCTATACTATCCCTTAGGGGCATTGCTTTTGTCAAACGGCATATCCTGTTGATTGCCGTGCGGCGCCATCAAAGGCATCGAGCAATGTATCGCGCCAGCGGTAAATGGGATCATCCCGATCCAATAGCGGAAAAGGGCTGATTGCCCGTGCCCATTGAAAAGCGCCGAACACAATGTAATCGGCATAAAGCGGACGATCACCGCCCAAATAGGCTTGAGTTTGCAAAGTTTCTCGCAAGGGGACCAATGTCTTTTGGCGGAAATCCACAACAGCTTGATCACGATCAGCCGAAACCTGTTCCAACGACATGCCAAAACGGTGCTCTCGCGAGTGGCGGAAATAAGCTTTGTCGTTGGGATGAAGGTGGTTGAAAATATCCATCAGTACCAACCGAACCAGGGCCGTTTGCAGGGTCCAGCCAACCCAATCGTAATAAAACCGGCTTAATGCCTGCCCATCCTTGCCCCCGAACAGGCTGGGGTGGTTTGGATAATGATCGTCGAGATAACAGGCAATCGCCCAACTGTCGGAGACGACGGTATCGCCATCTTCAAGCACCGGGACGCGGGATTGCCCTGAATGCGCAATCTTCTCTTTGTCAGAGAACCGCCATGGGATGCTTTTGAAGTCCAGCCCTTTGTGGAGCAAGGCCATCCGGATGCGCCAACAGAACGGGCTGAAAATCCGGTGATCGTCCGCACCCGCCAGTTCATAAAGCAGAATACTCATGGAGTCATCCTTTTGACCGCGCCAGAACGGCATCACCGACAAAGGGGTTGTTTTTACGCTCAGCACCGAATGTGGATAAGGGGCCGTGGCCGGGCACAAAGGTGACGTCATCGCCCAACGGCCACAGCCGCTCGACGATAGATTGTATAAGCGTGGCATGATCGCCGCGCGGAAAGTCGGTGCGGCCGATGGAGCCTTGGAACAGCACATCGCCGACGATGGCCAAACGCGATGGCCGATGAAAAAAGACGACATGACCCGGTGTATGGCCGGGGCAATGGTAGACGTCCAAGGTCATGGTTCCAACGGTTACGGTGTCACCATTTTCGAACCAGCGATCGGGGGTGGCGACACGGGCGCCAGGAAAGCCCCATTTGCTGCCTTGCTCCGGCAGGCTATCAAGCCAAAAAGTTTCTTCTTTTTGCGGCCCTTCGATCGGGATATCGAGTTTCTCGGCGAGTTCGGCCGCTGCCCCGGCATGATCGATATGGCCATGGGTTAAAAGGATTTTTTCGAGTGTTACGCCATTTTCCGCGACGGCTTGCAAAATACGGTCAAGATCGCCGCCGGGATCAACCACGGCGCCCTTCATGGTGGTCTCATCCCATAAAACGGTGCTGTTCTGCGCGAACGGCGTAACCGGAACGATGGTCGCCTTCATACTTTATGTCTCCCTGGTCTTTGTGACGGTTTACCAGGGATTGGGCAATGGGTAAAGGATGGGGCCAGCTATCTGCTGACCCGCAGGTTGGATAACGAGTCGCCAATAGCCCGAAACGCGGTTTGCAGTTCGCTGCCGCTCGGGGAGTCGAAATAGTATTCCGGCATGCTGGCGCAGTTCCGCAGTAGGGTTTGAATGGTCGATCCGGGGCTACGGAAAGCAATGGTATAGACAATGATATTGTTTGTTTTCATAGAGGTACAAACTTGAGACAAGCGTTTGTCTAGCTCATTTTTGGCGGTAGTGACATTGGTTGTCCCTAAATTCCCTTTGCTCAGTAGGTCGAAGGCGCTGCGGTTTGTATTGTCTTCATACATTGTATTCTCACCGTCGGTCATGATGATAACGGCTTTGTTCATTTTTGGTGTGTTGTAATCAAGTGGTAAATCGTTTGCATTCATATCACCGCCCCATGTGCCCCGCCAATTCGGCGACAACATGCGCCAGCCCCAAACAGCCCCGATATTGACATGCGTTCCGCCGACAGCGGTCAACGACAAAATTTTATTCTCGATCGCTTCTTTATTTGCGGTGAGCGGCAAAACAGCAGGCGAGCAATAAAGATTGGGACCACGCTGCGTTGCGTTTAATGGTGTCACATATTTCCCTTTATCGATCCAAACATTGCCTGTTCTGCTCGGATAATAATAAGGTCTGAATTTCTTTGATGCCGGTGTCTTATCTGTAACGTCATCTCCACCAGTCCGTTCATCGACGCAGCCCATCCATGATGTCGGTCCCCAATTCAACGTTCCAGCATATGTGCTGTCTAGCCAATCCGTGCGCGTATTTCCGACATTGACGGCTTGAGCAAAAGGCA
>JBBCIP010000152.1:0-3019 GCA_037189785.1 Alphaproteobacteria bacterium | reverse complement strand
GTCATTGCCGGACTTGATCCGGCAATCCGCCATGTTCGGTACCGCTGTGCAGTGGGACCATGGACCACCGGATCGAGCCCGGTGGTGACAAACAACGTACATGTCATTGCCGGACTTGATCCGGCAATCCACCAGGGCGAGCCTGGTGGGGGTTGGGTGGGTAGGCGTTACGCCAGCTTCTCTAACCGCTCCACCAAGTGGTTGCGATAAATGTCGCGGATCTCGGTCTTTTTGTATTTGCCCGTGGCAGTCATCGGGATCTCATCGACAATGACTACGGCGTCCGGCAACCACCATTTCGCGACCTTGCCATCCATGAAGCTCAAAATCTCGTCTTCGCTAACCGTTACACCCTCCTTCGGCAGAACGATCATCAAAGGCCGCTCTTCCCATTTCGGGTGAAACACACCGACCACCGCCGCCATGTGTACTTTGGGGTGCGCGATGGCGAGGTTTTCAAGATCAATCGATGAGATCCATTCACCACCCGATTTAATCACGTCCTTGGAGCGATCGGTGATTTTGATATAGCCGTAGCCGTCGATCGCCACCACGTCGCCGGTGTTGAACCACCCGTCGGCATCTACGACTTCGCGCTCTTCACGGAAATATCCGCGCGACACCCAAGGGCCGCGCACCCAAAGGTCACCGGATGTTTGGCCGTCACGCGGCACTTCCGCGCCGTCGGGACCGACAACCTTGATTTCCAATCCGTATTGGGCCCGCCCTTGACGACTGAGAATATCCAGGCGTTCAGCCTCCGGCAATTGGTCCACACGCGGCGTCGAAGTCGACAGCGTACCCAGTGGGCTCAATTCCGTCATGCCCCAGATTTGCAGCACCTGGACGCCATAGGTATCCAGCAATTTATCGGACATGGCGCGCGGCACGGCCGAGCCACCGATCATCGCCCGCTTCAAGCTATCGATCCGTTTTCCGGTTTTTTCCAGATATTGGAACAACGTCGTAAAGATCGTCGGCACGGCGCAGGTGAACGTCACCCCTTCGCGTTCGATGATATCTTGGATGCTTTCGCCATCCATACCCGGCCCGGGCAACACCAGCTTTGCGCCACACATCGGCGCCACATAGGGCAGCGACCAGGCATTGGCGTGATACATCGGCGCAATCGGCATCAAGGCATCATAGGGCGAGATCCCAAACGCCCCATTACGGGCCGCGGCCATGGCGTGAATAACCGTCGAACGATGCGAATATAAAACGCCTTTTGGATTACCTGTCGTGCCCGAGGTATAGCACAGCGATGAGGCTTTCCGTTCGTCAAACTCCGGCCATTCATAGTCGGCAGAGGCGTCACTGAGGAGATCTTCGTAGCACAGCAGATCAAGGCTGCTGTCCGGCATATGCGCCCGATCGGTCATGGCAACAAAAAATTTGACCGACGTGAGTTTGGGCGCAATGCGTTCGACAATGGGGATAAAAGTCAGGTCGATGAACAGCACCTTATCTTCCGCATGGTTGATGATGTAGATGATCTGTTCATCGAACAAGCGCGGATTGGTGGTGTGCAACACGGCACCCATACCGGATGCCGCATAAAACAGTTCAAAATGGCGATAGGTGCTCCACGCCAAAGTGCCAACCCGGTCGCTGTCTTCGACCCCGAGCTTGTTCAGAACATTCACAAGCTTTTTGGAGCGCTGTTCGGCCTCCGCATAGCCGTAGCTATGCATCGGGCCTTCGACCGTGCGGGTCGCCACCTGGCGATCGCCATGATAGGTTGCCGCGTAACGCAAAAGATCGGCGATCAGGAGCGGACGCTCCTGCATTAAACCATAAAGTGTCATAGAACCGGTCCTTTATCGCGCCATGTTGATGACTTGGACCTGCGTGAACTCCTCGAGCCCTTCTTGACCGAATTCGGTGCCGATGCCGGATTGCTTGGCCCCACCGAACGGAATATTCGGCGCAAGATCCAAATGCTTGTTGATCCAAACCGTGCCGCTTTCCATGCGCGACGCGATGCTATACAGCCGATCCTGGTTTTTACCCCACACCGAGCCGCCCAAACCATAAGGCGATGCATTGGCGCGTTTCAAAGCATCTTCCACGTCGGAGAATTTAATGAGCGGCAGAATGGGGCCGAATTGTTCTTCGTCGACCAGTTTCGTACCGTCTTCTATATCCCGCACAATGGTCGGGCGAATGAAATAGCCAGGGCGATCCGGCACCGTGCCGCCGGCCACGACTTTACCCGATTTATGGGCATCGTCGAGGAAGGTTTTGACCTTGTCATATTGGGCTTTATTTTGCAGCGGACCGATGCTGGTGCCTTGTTTCAAGCCATCGTCAACCACAGCATCATTGGCCAATGTCGCCAGTTCGTCGCACATGGCGTCATAGATGGTTTCATGCACATACACACGCTTCAACGCCAGACAAACCTGACCGCAGTTATTGAAGGCACCGGCAAAAATCCCAGGCGCAACCTGTTTGGGATCGGCATCATCCAACACGATCCCAGCGTCATTGCCGCCAAGCTCCAACGTAATGCGTTTCAAAGTCTCCGCCGCGCTGGCCATAACCTTTTTGCCGGTCGCCGTCGAGCCGGTGAACGAGACTTTCCGCACATCGGGATGAGCCGACAACACGCCGCCCAGGTCGTTCTGGTCGGTGATGATATTGACGACACCCGCCGGTAGAACCGACGCACAAATCTCGCCTAACAACAGCGATGTTAATGGCGTCGTCGGTGCCGGTTTCAACACCATGGTGTTCCCGGCCAGCAACGCCGGTGGCAGTTTAAAGGCAACGATGAGGAACGGGAAATTCCAGGGCGTAATGGCCGCGATCACACCAAGCGGGCGGCGGTGCAGCTCAACCCGTTGGTTGGAGCTGTCATCGATCACCGTCATCGGCAGATCCAGCGTGGCAAAATAGCGGAAAAAGGCTTCGGCCCCGCCGACTTCCCACTGCGCTTCAGCCAGCGGCTTGCCTTGTTCCTGGGTCAAAAGGCGGGCAATTTCATCGGCCCGTTCCTGAATTTTGTCAGCGATGG
>JBBCIP010000151.1:0-2454 GCA_037189785.1 Alphaproteobacteria bacterium | reverse complement strand
GGGCGGTCTCGGCCAGCCCGTCCGCGTTCAGGTCGACCGCGAAAACCCGCGCGCCCTTGCTGGCAAATGCCAGCGTCGTGGCGCGGCCCACGCCCGATGCGGCGCCCGTCACAACAACAGCGAGATCCTTGACATGGGGTTGCATGATGCGGCGCTCCTTAAACCTTGATCTCACCCGCGGGCATTGCCGCAATGATTGCATCGGCGCGCGTTCTGAACATTTCAAGCGTCGATTCATGTGAAGGGATGATCCAGAACTCACGCTTCCTGGCCTCGCGAATGATGACTTCGGCGATGGGGTCGGGCCCGACCATCGAAGCCACGTAATCGTCAGCAGCCTTGTCTCCGCCCTTGGCGCGGTAGCTTTCGACCTGCGGGCGCGTCAGACCGGAATCGACACGGCTGGGGGCGACCAGCGAAATGCCCACTTCGCTTTGCGCCATCAGCAGTTCGAGCCGCACGCTGTCAGCATAGCCCCACAGCGCGTGCTTGGTGGCGACATAGGGCGACATGCCCGGCGCGGCGAGGAAGCTGGCCTGCGATCCGGTGATGACGAACTGGGCAGGGCGGCCCTGCGCGATCAGGCGTGGCATAAACGCCTTGGTCATGTGGATCGGGCCCATAAGATTGACCGCGATGACCTTGGCAACGACATCGAGATCGGGGTCGGTCCCGCTGGTCAGCCCGTGGATGCCCGCGTTGGCAAAGACCATGCTGATCGGCTTGTCCGCCCATTCGAATGCGGCGGCGGCGAGTTTTTCGACATCGGGGAAATCAGTCATGTTGGTCTTGACAGCCAGCACACGTACACCCTTGGCTTCAACCGCCTGGCGGGTTTCTTCAAGGCCGGCTTCGTTGATGTCCGTAATGACTACATCGTGTCCGGCATCGGCAAGTTGCAGGGCGAGTGAGCGGCCAATTCCGCTTGCGGCGCCAGTCGCCACGGCACAGGTCTGGTCCGTATCCAATGAAGACATCACTCACCCCCCTTTTTTTGATTCCCCGCATGGTGATATGTCAGTTATTCGCGCCGGGGAACGTCTGTTCTGTCTCGCGAAAGACTAGCCAATTGCTCGCACGATGTAAGCGACAAAAGCCATATTCGTATTTACGGATTTTTGTTTTTCAGCTTTCGGTTCGTGTTGACTCGTGCAGTCGATCCGGCAAGCGTCTCCTTCGATCGCGCGACGGAGCGGGAGTTTAGTTCCAGTGCGCCGGTGTGACGGTCTTGAAATGACCTGAACGAAACAAAGATTATCCGGCCGGACCCAACCGCCCGCAGCTTCGGAAGAGGACTATGAGCAAATCTGAGCAGGCAATGAATCGCGAAGAAATCCTTGAGAAATATCGCGTTGAACGTGAAAAGCGCATGCGCGCCGACGGTGTTGAACAATACCGTGAGATGAAAGACATCTACGAGGATTTCGATCGCGATCCGTTTGTGGAGCCGGGCTTTTCGCGCGATCCGTCCTTTGACGAGGTGGATGTCGTCATCATCGGTGCCGGTCTCGGCGGGTTGATGACGGCGGTGCGGCTGGTTCAGCAGGGCGTCGACAGCTTTCGAATTATTGATCGCGCGGGCGATTTCGGCGGCACCTGGTACTGGAACCGCTATCCCGGCTGCATGTGCGACGTGGAAGGCTACGTCTATATCCCGTTCCTTGAAGAGACGGGCTTCATGCCGTCAGACAAGTATGCCAAGGCGCCGGAAATCTTCCGCCAGTGCCAGCTGCTTGGCGAAAAGTTCGATCTCTATCGCCGTGCCCTGTTCCAGACGCAGACGCATGACGCCCACTGGGACGAAAAGGAACAGCGCTGGATCGTCACGACCGATCGCGGGGACCGGCTGCACGCGCGCTATATCGTCGTGGCGGGCGGCATCCTGCACAAGGCGAAGCTGCCGGGCATTCCCGGTATCGAGAATTTCAAGGGCGCGAGTTTCCACACGAGTCGCTGGAACTATGCCTATACCGGTGGCGGGCCGACCGAATTGCCGACCAATCTTGGCGACAAGACCGTTGCGGTGGTCGGTACGGGCGCAACCGCGGTGCAGGTCGTCCCGGCGATCGCGCCGCTGGCCAAGCAGGTCTATGTGGTGCAGCGCACGCCATCGGCGGTCGGTCCGCGTGATAACCGGCCGACCGATCCCGAATGGTGGAACAGTCTGCCGCCGGGATGGCAGCAGGAGCGGATGGAGAACTTTACCGCGATGACGTCCGGCATGCCGCTGGACAAGGACATGGTCGGCGATGGTTGGACCGAGGTCTATCGCGGCGACATGGCCTTTGGCGGCAAGGATAAGGTGACCCTGCCGGTTGAGGAGCGCCAGCAGGTCGATATCGAGATCATGGACCGCGTGCGTGAGCGGATCGAAAACACCGTGCAGGACCGGGAAACGGCGGAAAAGCTGAAGCCATGGTATGACGTGTGGTGCAAGCGCCCATGTGTTCACGA
>JBBCIP010000150.1:0-5128 GCA_037189785.1 Alphaproteobacteria bacterium | reverse complement strand
CCCGCCGATAAATTGATCGATCTGGTGCACAGCTTGAAACCGATTTATCGCGCTGGTGCCGTGTTTTTGATGAATACGACGGTGTTGTCGGTTATTCGCAAATTCAAGGATGTGGATAACAATTATCTGTGGCGGCCGGGTCTTGCGGATGGAGCGCCGGCGACGTTGCTGGGATACCCGATCTACGAAGTTCAAGATATGCCGGACTTGGCCACAGGCAGTCTCTCTATTGCATTCGGCAATTTCCAACACGGCTATACGATCACAGATCGCGGTGCGGTGCGGCTGTTGCGCGACCCGTTTTCCAATAAGCCCTATGTTCATTTTTACACGACCAAGCGGGTCGGTGGCGGCGTCATCAATTCCGACGCCATCAAATTCTTGAAATTCACAGCCTGATCGGAGGCGACATGGACGTATTGATAAGCGAGCTTCGTGATGACCCGCTTGATCTCGGCTATGCGGCGATGTCGAGCGCGGCTGCGGCCGTTGCGTTGAATGCCAAAACCAGGGTTGTCTATGGTGAAGCGTCGTTGGTCGAGGTCTGCCGTGAACTGATTATGATGTCGGACAGTTCCGGGCGATTTGTTTGGGATGCTGTGCGCGATGCGGCCGAATCTGCCGATCATCCGGGGCGTGATCTGGCGCGTCGTTTGATCTTTTTGTTCGATGGGCAATTGCCGATCAACTGGGCTGGGACGTCGGCCACGGCGCTCATCGCAGCATCGGTCCAGGCCGGGTTTTTTTCAGACAAACAAGCGCAAGCTTTGAAAGACACTGGCAAGCGGTTGATCAGCCGTGCCGAGGAGCTCGGGTACGGTTGGATCTATCCCGGCGATGTCGAGCGGGCGCGGGAGACGATCAATGGCCAATAAAGTTTATCAAATCGCTGAAACGGATATCACCTGGCTTGCGAGCGGCGGGACCAATGCCTTGACGCTGACATCTTTGTCGGCCGGTGCCGGGCGGCAAGGTGCGCGTCATGATTTCGGCACGAGCGCGCGACCGATCCGGTTTGCATGGCGGGCGTGGATCAAAGCCAATGCAACGCCGACCGTCGGCCAGGTGATCGAAGTGTACATCAAGACATCGGACGGCACGCATTCGGATAATTCGGATGGCACCAGTGACAGCGCGGTCAGTAGCGGTGACAAACGGCACAATCTCCAAAGACTTGGCATTATTGTTATCGATCAAGCATCGACCACGCCTGAATTCGTGGCGTCGGGCATGGTCGAGCTGCCGCATCGGTATGTTCAGCCTGTTCTATGGAATGCAATGAGCGCGATTGCCTTATCGGCAACGGCAAGCGATCACGGATTTAAACTGACTCCCATCGTTGACGAGATCCAGTAATGCAATATGGCATCAGATTGGATGATCCTTTAAGTCAAGGATTAGACATCGCCATAGACTTGACGCAGAGCATGCGTGAATTGGTTCGCCATACCAATCCGGTGACGGCCAACGGCGTTATGGCGACAGGGATTGGAGGCCGGGGGTATAACCATACCGGCGCCGGCACAATCGCCAATTGGGGCAATTTGCAAGGTGGTGCTTCCCTAGTGGGTGATTTCACCATGATGCTGGTTGCAAGCTTGACGGCGCAATCCGGTAGTTATCGCGGATTGGTGAGTGCGGCTGAAGGCGTTGGGTCAACGGGTGGATGGTGGTTCGGCGCGACCGATGCCAATGCATTGGTGTTTGCCCATAACTTCAACAACGCATCGGTTACCTGGGCCGGTGCGGCACCGACCGACGCAGGGTTATATCATTTTATCTTAAGACGCATCGGCCCCGTTGTCAGTTTGTGGGTCAATGGTATCCGTTTGGATGATCGGTCTAGCGGCTTTTTTTCGACGTCGCAAAATAACAGCTCGTTCAGGCTTGGATTGTTTCGCGCCGATGCAAGCAGTGAAGCGCGAACAGGTGTTTATCATCTGTTCCAGAAATGGACCCGTGGCGTCGGTAATCGGGACGTTGCCGACCTTATTCAGGATCCGTGGCGGCTGTTGCGCAAAAAGCGGATCGTTGTTTATGGAGTGCCGGATAACAATGAACCGGTGGATGTTTTTGTCGCGGGCGGTGACCACAGTCATGATGTCGATCAGGCGACTGTGGTGCAAAATCATAGCCTTACTGTTGTTGGGACTTACAGTGACCATGATGCACAAGAAGCCACGGTTTCTTTGTTCGTCATTTTGGCGCCGGATGATTGTTTCCACATGGCGTTTGGTGACGATAGCTCAATTCAACAAACGCATGTGATAGAGACAACAAATACCGTTCATTCGCATCAGGCAGAAATTACCAGTGCCACGGTCGGTGGGGTCTTAGCGCCGCAAAGCATAGATCATGACCACACTGTAGAAAGCATTGTGATCGTGCAATTGCATCGGATCGATCCCATGGAAAGCTTGCATATGCTGGTGGGCGATCTGGCGGTGCTTTTGAGGGAAGGGGTCACGGTGCCGAACCACAGGCGGATAAAAATCGGAAATCCACGGCGCAATCAATCGATCAACACAGAGACGCGCGTCATAAAAGCGGAGATGAATTAATGGGAAAAAAGGTCCATGACGATGTTCTGGATGGAGCATTGAGTGTTTTAAGAACAACGGTTACGCGCATGACAGCCTGTGCTGGGGAACCTGCAAGTTATGCCGAAGCCAATGTCGGCGGTGGAAAATTTTTGGCCGATGTGACCATGAGCAGCAGTGATTTTACAATATCCGACGGGGATGCATCCGGTCGAAAAGTACGGACAGCGCAAAAAACCGGGGTGACGATCGACCATAATGGAACCGTCGATCATGTGGCTTTGTTGGATACCGCAAATTCAAAGTTACTCTATGTGACGACGTGCGCGACCCAAGTGTTGACGGCCGGTAATACCATGACGTTCAACGCATGGGATATTGAATTGGCGGACCCAAGCTGATGCGGGTGTTGATCAAAGATCCGGATGCTGTCTTGGATTACGGCCTGGATTGGAGCGCTTATCTGGAACAGGACGAGACTATCACAGCGAGCCTGTGGCTGGTGACGCCCGCCGATGACATCGTTGTGGAGAGCGCCACATTTCTGCCGACGAGCAGCCGGGTGATTTTATCCGGTGGCACAAGTGGTCATCTTTATAGCGTCACCAATCGGATCGAAACATCGCTCGATCGCCAGGATGATCGGAGTTTTACCGTAAGGGTGCAATCTCAATGAGAACCATACTGCCCTTATCTGGTCCGCTTGCGGAGCCAGTGTTGTTGGATGAGGTGAAGCTACATCTTAGGATTGACCACAATCATGAAGATAGTTTGTTGTCGGCCTGTATTGTCGCTGCGCGCCAAGCCTGTGAAAGCTATACGCGTCGTGGGTTGATTACACAAACATGGCAGCTTTATCTTGATCAGTGGCCGATTGCGGCAGTGCATTTGCCAAAGCCGCCGATCCAATCAGTCAACAGCATAAAAATTTATGGTCCCGCCGATACGGAGACGGTCATTGATCCGGACCATTACCAGCTCGTCGCCGGATATCTGCGGCGGCAAAATGGTGTGGCCTGGCCGCACCCTGGGCGCATCATCGGGGGTATTGAAATCACCTACACAAGTGGATACGGCGACAGTTGGAATGATGTGCCGATGGATCTGCGCCAGGGATTGCTGATGACCATTGCCAATCTTTACGAAAACAGAACATTGGTCATGGGGACCGCGTTGCCAAAAGTCGTGGCGGCGTTGTGGCAGCCTTATCGGGTGATAAGATTATGAAAGACGCGGTTCCCGATATTGGTGCGTTGCGCCATCGCGTCATTCTGGAGCAGGAAGTTTTGACACCAGATGTCGCCGGAAGTTATACCCGATCATGGTCGGAAATCGCCGAGGTATGGGCCGCCATTGATAACGCTTCAGCCAAAATGAAAGCTCGCGCTGATCAGAGCCAAGAAGATTACAGGAAGCACATCATCGTGCGGTTTCAGGATGATTATAGAAACACCAAGCGGGTGCGCTATGGCGCGCGTTGTTTTGTTGTGGAAACCATCGAAGCGGTTGGCGAACAAACGCGGTTTCTGAAAATCATGGCACGCGAGACGTCATAAAGATGATCGACTTTAAAATCGATGGCCATGCCACGGACAAAATCAATCGATTGCGTCGCGCGATTGATAGGACGATTGCGGATGGCTTGGACGCTGTGGGGCAGCGCGTTTCTGAGAATGCCAGGCTATATCTTGAACACCGGCGGAAGACATCAGCAACAGCCCCCGTAACGGGCCCGAGCGTGCTGGCCGACAGTATCGATTATACGGTTGTCCAAAACAGCGTGATGATCGGCACCCCTGTGCCCTATGCAATATACGTGGAATTGGGAACGTTCAGACAGTCGGCGCGGCCATTCTTGATGCCGGCGTTGGATGATGTTCGCGCAGAGGTCATTGGGATTATAGGGCAGCACATAAGAATGGGCATGGAAGGGCTTCTGTCATGAGCGAGACGCATTGGGCCCTGATCGAGACGATTTATGCGGCTTTGGTCAATTACGAACCGCTGCAGTCACAGGTTCACGGCATTTATGATTATGTGCCGCAGAGTGCCGAATTACCCTACATCTGCTTGGGTCGAACGCAGGAACGACCGTGGCTGACGAAAACGTTTGATGGCAGCGAACATGTGATCACTTTGGACCTGTGGACACGGGATCTTGGTCGCAAACAAATAGCAGCGATGATGAAAGCGGTGCGTGAGGCCTTGGCAAACATTGCAATGAGCGATTTGTTCAATTGCGTTTTGTTTCAGTTTGAATTTTCAGAAATACTCCGGGATCTCGATGACGGCGTCATGCATGGCGTCATGCGCTATCGAGCGACCATCCAGAATTTAGAGACATGATATCGGTTTTGATTAAAGGACAAGCATATGGCAGCGGAAAAAGGCCGGGCATTTATTTTGAGAATCGGTGATGGTGGTGCGCCGGAAAACTTTGCGACGATCGGCGGCATGCGTGCCACGAGTTTAAGCATCAACAATGAGGTGGTCGACATCACCCACAAAGGATCCGATGGCTGGCGTGATATTCTGGGTGGAGCTGGGACACGATCGGTGGCGATCAGCGGCAGTGGTGTGTTTACGGA
>JBBCIP010000149.1:0-6052 GCA_037189785.1 Alphaproteobacteria bacterium | reverse complement strand
GGGCCGACGTGAGTATTGGCAGTGCCTGATGCAGTATCGGACGCAGTATCTGACATTCGTGTGATCCCAATTGTATTGTCTCTTTAATCCAGAACTAACGGGGCGATCTTGTACGGTCAACCGCAGCTTAGATTTACTCTGGGTCTATGGGGTGCGGTTGATCGGTGGACTATGCTAGATTTGTGTGACCAGTGCCGTCGCACACCGTTCCTGGCTTTAATGCGGGAGTATCGCCATGGCAGATCTTGTCCTTGCCGCTATTCTTTTTTTGGGCATTCATTTTTTGAGTTCGAGCCCGCTTCGCCAAAAGATCGTCGCGAGAACAGGGGAGGGGGCCTATCGCGGCATGTTTTCCCTGATATCGGTTGTGGCAATCATCTTTTTGGTGCGGGCCTACAACCAAGCACCACCTGGGGATGTTTTTTGGCAATCCACAGTTTGGACCAGGTGGGTTGCCTTGGTTGCCGTGTTTATAGGCATGGTGTTCGTGGTCTGCGGGATCACACTGGCGAACCCGACGGCCGCAGGATTTGAAAAAGCACTCCATCAAGCCGAACCGGGGCGGGGGATTTTACGGATCACCCGCCATCCCTTTCTGTGGGGGACTGTGTTGTGGGCTACAGCCCACGGTCTCAATAATGGCGATGCGGCCTCCATCATCTTCTTTGGAACCTTTGCTGTCTTGGCGGCGTTGGGAACTTGGCTGATTGATGAGAAGACGCGGAAAAGTGATGCCGGAGCCTATGCCCTGTATAAAGCGGTAACCTCGAATATCCCTTTTGCCGCTATCGTTGACGGGCGGAATCACCTGTCACTCGCTGAAATCGGATGGTGGCGCCTGGGATTATCGGTGGTGATTTTCGTAGTGATTCTCGTGAATCATGCAGCCTTGTTTGGGGTTGATCCTCGTCCTTTTTAATACAAAATTTAATTGTATAATTTCTATAAATTGTGAAAAAATTAAATTTTTGTGTGTAATTCCATGTATTTCGCCATTTTATCAAGTAAATTGTGTATATTAAATTTTAAGTGTAAAATTCTTGTGTAAAATTCCCCTTGATTATCTCTACCTACTTGATAGAGATATTGAGCAAGATCATTCTGGAGGACGACTATGGTTTTCACACAATTCTTACGACGCCCCTTGGGCGCATTGGTACTCGGTGTTGCCCTGGCAGGGGGTGTCGTTGGCTCTGTCAGCGCGAATGTAACATTACGGAACGTGTCTTATGATCCGACACGGGAATTCTACAAAGAATTTAACGATGCTTTCGCTAAGCATTGGAAAGCGGAAAAAGGCGTCGATGTAAAAGTGGAGCAGTCCCATGGCGGCTCTGGCAAACAAGCGCGTTCCGTGATCGAAGGCAACCCGGCTGATGTCGTGACCTTGGCATTGGGTGGCGACATTGACGAAATCGCCAAGCTGTCCGGCAAAATTCCAGCTGACTGGCAAAAGCGTTTAGCACACAACAGCTCGCCCTACACCTCGACCATCGTGTTATTGGTGCGCAAGGGCAATCCCAAAAATATCAAGGATTGGGATGATTTGGTCCGCAGCGATGTAAAGGTGATCACACCTAATCCCAAAACATCGGGTGGTGCACGGTGGAACTATTTGGCTGCATGGGGCTATGCCCTGAAGAAATACGGCTCCGAAGACAAGGCCCGTGATTTTGTTGGCAAGCTTTTTAAGAACGTACCGGTTCTTGATACGGGTGCGCGTGGATCAACCACCACATTCGTGCAGCGTGGCATCGGTGATGTGTTCATTTCATGGGAAAACGAAGCCTTGCTTGCTCAGAAAGAGCTGGGCAAAGGCAACTTTGAAATTATCGTGCCGTCCATCAGCATTTTGGCGGAACCACCAGTTTCTATTGTCGACGGCAATACCAAAACACGTGGTACCACGGAAGTCGCGACGGCTTATTTGAACTTCCTCTATTCGCCGGTTGGTCAGAAACTGGCCGCGAAACATTATTATCGTCCGACCGAACCGAAATACGCGGATCCGGCGGATCTGAAGAACTTCCCGAAAGTAAATCTGCTTGAAATCGAAAAAGATTTCGGTGGCTGGACTAAAGCACAAACCGTTCACTTCAGTGACGGCGGCGTATTCGATCAGATTTACAAACCGACGGGACGATAAGACAGCTTTTGAACCACGATTATTTTCCGGCGGTGCCGTCTAATCCCTGATCAGTATTTGTAAGGTTGGGGGACTGATGAAGAGCTTCTTCATTGGGGACTGCACCGCCACAAGCTTCCGTTCGCTTAAATCAAGACCGATCAATAACTCTACTTAAACATGGTGAGGAACCAACCATGAGACACTCTCTCTTTACCCAATCGGCACTTGCGGGTGCCTTATTTTTCAGTCTCGTCGGACCACTATCTCCTGCGGCAACGGCAGCGGCCGCTTCCGGCGATACTGCACTCCTCGAGCGGGTACGCCTGCTTGAGGAGACCATTAAAGGCCTGCAAACGGAGCTCGGCGCTGTAAAAGCTGAAGCACAGGCCGCGAAGGAAACCAGCCAAGCCGCCGCAACACAAGCGGCAGCAAGTCAGGCTGTAGCCGAGAAAGCCGCCACTGAAAAAGCTAAGGGCAGCGGTGGCAAGATCGAGTTCAAGCCGAGCCCGACCTTCACCAGCGAAGACGGCGCTTTCAGCTTTAAAGTACGGGGTCGTTTTGAAGCCGATCTCGGGTTTTATGACGTGCGAGAAGGCACCCGTCAGTTCTCTAACGGCACAGAAATTCGCCGTCTGCGTTTAGGGATCGAAGGAACAGCCTTTAAAGATTGGTTCTACCGTGCCGAGGTGGATTTGGCCAAAGGCTCGCGGACCGATAACACCGGGAACGAACTGGATGTCAAAGAAGCCATCATTCAATACCGCGGCTTTGCCAACAAAAACACCCGTCTGACCGTCGGCCAGCACAAGACCCCCAATTCTTTGGAACAGTTAACCAGCAGCACGCAGTTGACGTTCCTGGAACGGGCGACACCTGTTAACGCTTTCACCGACCGAATCACGGCTGGCGGAGACTTTAAATCTGGGGTTTCGGCATCCTTTGGTGGAGAGCAGTGGACGGCCACAGTCGGTGCTTTCGGCGAGAACTTTGCTGTGACAAGTTCGGGTATAACGGATGAAGGGTGGGGCGGCCATGCCCGCTTGACCTATGCGCCGATCCTTGAAAAAGGCCGAATTTTGCACCTTGGCGCTTCAGGATATTTACGCAAGGTTGGCACCAACGGCTCGGTTCGTTTCCGCGATCGGCCCGAGGTCACGGTTGACGGCACAAGGCTGGTAGACACCGGAGCGATTTTAGCAGACGATTATAACTTCCTGGGCGCCGAAGTCGCCGGGGTGTGGGGCCCGTTATTCGTACAAGCCGAATACCTCCGCACCAACGTTGATCGGTCAGCCCCGGGGTTGTCGAATGTCACGTTCGATGGTGGCTATGTGACCGTCAGTTATCTTTTGACTGGTGAGACGCGTGGTTACAGAAATGGTCTGATCAGTCGGGTATCGCCGGCAAACCCATTCTCTTTAAGCAAGGGGCAGTGGGGAGCTTTCGAACTTGCTGGACGTTTTAGTACGGTAGACCTAAATGACGACAATATCCGGGGCGGGAAGCAGGACAATTTCACGCTTGGGCTGAACTGGTACTTCAACCAGAACTTCCGGACTCAGTTTAACTGGGTGCGGTTTGATGCTGAGCGCGGTATAGAAGTGACCAAAGGTGATGCGTTTGCGGTTCGCTTCGCGGTCGACTGGTAAGGACTTAGGATACTGAATGAGTACGACACTCGCTATTGGACGGGATCGACGATCGATCATACCGGGTTTTGGGATTGCCCTGGGCTTTACCCTGGCTTATCTCGGTTTGATTGTTCTTATTCCGATCGGTGGCCTCATCATCAAGTCGGCGGGGTTAGGCCCCGCCGATTTCTGGCGTCTTGCGTCGGACGAGCGCACGGTTGAGGCCTTGAAATTAAGCTTTGGAGCATCCTTTATTGCGGCTGGTATCAATGCCGTATTCGGGCTTTTGGTGGCGTGGGTTTTGGTGCGCTACAACTTTCCTGGTCGGCGTTTTTTTGATGCAATTGTCGATCTGCCGTTTGCTTTGCCGACGGCGGTGGCCGGTTTGGCCTTGGCGACCCTTTATGCACCGAATGGCTGGATCGGCGCCTATTTCGCAGACCATGATATTCGCATTGCCTTTACCCCAACGGGTGTGGTGATTGCCTTGACCTTCATCGGTTTACCGTTCGTGGTGCGGACCGTGCAGCCGGTTCTAGAAGAAATTGATCGTGAACTTGAAGAAGCGGCGGCAACCCTTGGCGCTTCGCGCTTGCGCACCATTGTGACGATTATATTACCAAGTTTGTTGCCGGCGTTGTTGACGGGCTTTGCCCTGGCCTTGGCGCGGGCGGTTGGTGAATATGGATCTGTCATTTTTATTGCCGGGAATATCCCTTACGAGTCAGAAATCGCACCGCTATTGATCGTCATCAAGCTCGAGGAGTTCAATTATGCGGGAGCGACAGTTATTGCTGTGGCCATGCTCGGGATATCTTTTGCTATACTGTTATTGATTAATCTTATTCAGGCCTGGAGCAGGAGACGGTTCGGTCATGTCTGATAGTGTATTCAGCTTGAGCCGGAGCCAAAATGTTGCCGCAGCGGCAACGGGTGAAGGCCTTTTCGTGCGCTCGAGCCTGGTGCTTGCAGCGGTAGTTTTCCTCGCACTCTTTTTATTGGTGCCTTTGGCGCTGGTGTTTATCGAAGCGTTCCGCAATGGCGCCGGTGCATTTCTTGATGCGATCGTCGAGCCGGATGCCTTGGCTGCTATTCGCTTGACGCTGTTGGTTGCCGCTATTGCCGTGCCGCTTAACCTCGTGTTTGGTGTGGCTGCGGCGTGGTCGGTGACCAAGTTTGAATTCCGCGGCAAAAGTTTGTTGATTACGTTGATTGATTTGCCGTTCTCGGTATCGCCGGTGATCGCCGGTCTGGTTTACATTCTGCTGTTCAGTGCCCAAGGCTATCTCGGCCCATGGCTGATTGAAAACAATATCGAGATCATCTTTGCCGTTCCCGGAATTGTCATTGCGACTGTCTTCGTCACGGTTCCTTTTGTTGCACGTGAATTGATCCCGCTGATGCAGGAACAAGGAACGGGTGAAGAAGAAGCCGCGTTGTCGTTGGGCGCCAGTGGTATCCAAACGTTCTTCCGGGTGACGCTTCCAAATATAAAATGGGCTCTGTTGTATGGCGTGCTGTTGTGTAATGCCCGCGCCATGGGTGAATTCGGTGCTGTTTCGGTGGTGTCCGGTCACGTTCGGGGTTTAACAAATACAATGCCGCTACATGTGGAGATTTTATATAATGAGTACAATTTCGCAGCCTCTTTTGCTGTCGCCTCACGCCTCGCCCTCCTCGCCCTCGTCACGCTTGTCATCAAGTCGGTCCTCGAGTGGAGATACGGTGACGAGCTTGCGTCTCAACGACGGCATTGAGCGCCCACCGGTCGAGGTGAAGGTTACCGATCTTCGTAAGACGTTCGGTAACTATAATGCTTTGAATGGGGTGTCATTGACCATTCAGCCGGGCGAGCTTGTGGCCTTGTTGGGCCCATCCGGTTCAGGCAAAACGACATTGTTGCGGATCATCGCTGGTCTGGAATTCCCGACGGCGGGGACTGTGTTCTTTGATGCGGAAGATGCGTCGTCAAAATCAGTGCAAGATCGCAATGTCGGTTTTGTGTTCCAACATTACGCGTTGTTCCGTCATATGAAGGTGTTCGACAATGTCGCCTTTGGTTTGAAAGTACGGAAGCGGTCGGAACGCCCGAGTGCCGATGTCATCAAAAAGCGCGTGTTGTCGCTGTTGAAACTGGTTCAGCTCGAAGGGTTGGAAGGCCGCTATCCGGCTCAGCTGTCCGGTGGGCAACGGCAGCGTGTGGCGTTGGCGCGGGCGTTGGCGATCGAGCCGCGGGTACTCCTATTGGATGAGCCGTTCGGAGCTCTGGATGCCAAGGTGCGGAAAGAATTGC
>JBBCIP010000148.1:0-7595 GCA_037189785.1 Alphaproteobacteria bacterium | reverse complement strand
GGGTATGATCTTTGTGCCCTGTGAAGATGGGATCAGTCACAACGAAGCGGAGTCTGCATCAAAATATGATGTCGCTATGGGTGCACAAGTGCTGTTAATGACAATGCTCTCACATGCCGGTGCTGGTTGAAGAGTTTTTGGATTTTTTATTACTTTGTTAGAGTATAATACCCCAATTAACAGCCAACTAAAGCCCTGTACGCATCTGCAGTAAACACAAAAAAAGCTGGCACAAACCGAATTTTTTATTGCGAGCTCTCATACATACAGACATATATTGAGGGGGGAGTCCGCTGTTGATTTCTCTAGTCTTTCTAATGCCCGATAGCAAAAGTAATATCACCGGGGGAGTGGTAATCTTAGTGTTCCATGCAATTATTCTGAAAGCAGCCTAATATATTTTTTCTGTTTTTTTCTTAGTCAGTGGACATCTAGTTAGGGTTTGCCATTCCACTTATAACTAAGACGAAAGCGAGAGTAAGAAGGCCGGTCACGGCTGTATAATCATGCAACACCTTGCCCAGACGAAGATCGAGATTCTTGATCGCCGATATGTATCCTGCCCTCACACGGTACATACCGTAAAACGCAAATATCATCCCCAGAAAGGTGTGAAGTGCTGTATAGTGCAAGATTGTGGAAGTCGTTGCGGAGTGAGCATGCGCGATCCACTCCGGAACAGCAGAAAAGCGAGCCAGATAACAGCGGTGCAGGCCACGCCGTGCGTGATGGCGCTGCCCTGAAGCCACAATTGTGATATGTTACTATCCGCCCGTGACAGTGCTCGTCGTCCGGCAACTGCGGCAATAATCAGTGCTGTGCCGATAAGAAATGGTAAGCCGAGGCCTATATCCGGATACTGCTCAGGCAGCCAGTTGGGGCCAAAACCCACAGGAATAATGGGCTTCGGATCTTGTTGTAGCCGCCACAAAATTTGATAAAGAAGGGACGAATTTGGATAATATAGAATTAGAGCTAATTGGTATCAATAATTTTAGTGGATATTATCCTACAAGTGCAGGCATGTTTTTATAAGGTATTTTTATTCTCATTATACAGATTGTGCGGGTAAGATTTAAACAGTCGCCACACTCCGATGGTTAACACAGGTACGACAAAAACGGCAATGAAACCATAGGTCAGTACGCCATAGCCGCTTGCGATCAAGTCGATGATACCAATTCCCATTGCAAGAAAAAGAGCTAGAACTAGCAAGCCTATGGCGATCATCGGGCGGTAAGCCGCAGCTAAGGTGAGGCCACGTTCGGCGAGTGCGGCCGCGATACGCTCGTTCACGCTATGCACTAGTCCGACACCGGTCTGAATGAAGGTGCCAAGCAAGACGATTTGGAAAAATGCGGCAAACCATGGCGTGCCCAGTTTTTCTAATAGGACTGCCGAAGGGATGGTAGCGTCGCCAATATCAGGATAGGCGGCCATCAGGGCGACATACAGAAATACGCCCGGCAGGATGGCCACGACGCCTGCAATCGCTCCGGCAGTTAAGGCTTCTCGCTGCCGGGTCAGGTGGCGCAAACAGAAAAACATTGCTGGAATGACGGCGACGTTATATCCGGCGTAGCGGATGCCGTCTACTATCCACGGACCACTGATGTCGGTAGTGGTAAAGGCATGTTGGATATCGTTGTCAAAAACGAATAGGCACCACGCCACGAGTGTTGCATAGAGTATGTACAACAGTACCGACCATAGTCCCATGAAACGTTCTATCACGGCTGTGCCAAAAAACGCAAAAACGCCGACGCTAACCAGCAGAAACAATGTGCCTAATAATGGTGAGCTGTCGACCAATCCGGTGACGATCTCGCCTGCGGCAGATCCTATCACCGCCAACACCAATAGCATGAGTATGAAATAGAGAACTTCATACAAAAACCACAGCGGTCCGAGCAGGCCGCGGAAAAATCCCCTGTAGTCATATACCTGGAAGCGACGGCATAACTCAAACGAAACCGCCATCACCAAGCTCCAGACCAGTGCCGTGACAGCCAGCCCGAAAAGTCCACCGATTGGCCCGCTGGGGAGAAAAAATTCAATCAGTTCGCGGCCAGTCGCGTATCCGCCGCCAATAACAATGCCTTGAAAGACCAATCCTGGTAGCAAGTAGCGTTGAATAAAGCTTGTCATGACATTAAGGCTCAGATGAGTGAGGTGGGGGCGATGAATACATGCGTTGCCGCCAGGATAGATGCAGCAGTAGAAATGTTATGCTGACGATAATAAGGGCGACAGACGAGCCCTGAATAAAAAGATTATAACTTCCTTGACGGTCGACGATCCAGCCAGCGATGAGTGGCGAAAGCCCTGAACCCAACATGAATGCACTATAGACCCAGGCAAAAAAGCGGGCGTAGCTTGTTTGCGGAAATAGGCGGGAGATAAGATAAGCCACAAGATCCACTTCGGCTCCGATAGTTAGGCCGATAAGAATAGCAGTCACTGGCGCAGCCTGAACGCCGATCCAAAGCCACAGCAAGATACCGACCAAAGCCAGCAGAAATATTGTCGCGCCCAGAAGTCCCGCCGGGATCTTGTCCAGGAGATAGCCTGTCACCAATCGGCCGACAATCACGGCGATCCCCATCAGGCCGCCGATCCAACCCGCTTGAGTCGCGCTGATGCCGCTATCCAGCAGTAGCGGTATCATGTGAATGACATAGCCATTGACGCTAAGCGCGATCACGAAGTAAAGGACACAAATCAAGCTGATCAGTCGTGTGGTGTCGCATTGATCCAAAGTTGCGACTGGCTGTGCTTGCATTGATTGAGAGTTGTGGGCTGCTTGTTCTGCCGGTTTGTGCCGTAGCCAGGAAAAAGTTACTGGGATCAGGCAAAGGATGACGGCACCCAACACGCGAAAGCCCATCGGCCAACCATATGTCGCAATAACGTGGCTTAACAGTGGCGGCATAATGGCAGCGCCAAGTCCTGCACCCGACATGCATATACCCAATGCAAGACCCCGATGCTGGTCGAAATGACCAATGAGGGCGCGTGTGAAGGCGACCGGTGACGCTCCTACGGCCAGTAACGCTGCCGCTATGTAAAGTGCCCAGAATTGCCATATCTCCGTACCGACCAGAGACAGTGCCAAGAACGTAAGGCCCAGAATCAGGTGACCGCTGGCCGCTACCCAATGCGTTCCAAACCGTTCGATAAGATTGCCTACCATCAACATCGACAAAGGAAGAGTGAATCCGAACACTGTGATGGCTACAGAAATATCAGTACGTGACCATCCCTTGGCCACTTCTAGCGGCGCGATAAACACACCGATGGTATAAAGTGGGATGGCCGTTGTCGCCATACTGGCACCAAGCGTTGCTGCCAGGAGCACTTTCCAGCCACGTGCTAATTCTCTGCTCATGATTGGGCTTCAAGGCCACGGATTGCTTGTCTTATCACCTGGCGGGCGCGGAAATATAGCATCTCGCACCAATCATCCGTTGCCGGATAGAAGAAATTCCAAAGCTTGGCTCGGATATCCTGGGCGATGCCCGATTGGCGATTGCCGGTGCTGTGCAGCCAGGTATCCACGATCTGCAATCGCAATAAGTCCGGCGGTGTAAATGTCCCAAATTCCAGCGCAACCGGCACCACCACTCCGGATGGAAACAGCCGTTCCGTAGCCGAACAAAGATCGCCGGCCAAATTGTATGGGATCCCCGATGGATCGGCACGCACGGCTGTTAGGCTTGGACCGTACCATTGTTGGGCCAGATCCAAAGCTGAAGTAGACACATGACTGGTATTGATCAGCATCCCGTAGCCATATGGACCAAGGCCGGTATGAATATCGATAACGGCGACATGACGGGGGTGTCCCGCATGTGCTTTGAGAATAGCGTGAAACGTTCGGTTGGACCATGTTGGTGCCGTGCCGCCGAATCCTACACCCTGAGAGTCCCTATATTGTCCTTGGAAAATAGCGGCCACAACAGCATTGTCGCCATGAAGGCGCGCATTGTAGCGGATGAGTGCTGTGGCTTTTTCATACACGTCCCGATTATGATGAGAACAATTTAAGGCATCTCGTAAAGCGTCATAATGATGATTGTCCGGTCGCGGTGCAGAAAAATTGACGAAGTTACGATTGAGATCAACATTGTCTTCGGTTTGACGGCGTCCCCAGGCTGCGCCCCATGGATTTAAGAGATGAATGAATAGCACTGCCGTGTTCGGAGGTAAGTGGTGCATATGATTATCATGCAACCATGCCGTCTGGCACCCTGATCCTGCTAATCCTTCAAGGCCATGTGTTCCTGAAATGACGATGACCAAATTGTCCGCATTCGGAGCTCCAAGCCGGGCAACATCCACGGTCAAGGGGCCACCATCCGGTCCAGGCAGAGGATGACGGTAACTGGTGACGCTTATGTCCAGTGTTTCGCAAACGGTGTGGAACTTGTCGCGGGCTTCGCTAGCTGTCTTCGAGAAAAACGCTGGCACCATTGCAGGATTAAAGGACATGATAAACCGCATCAATGAGACGACGAGACTGGATACCGAGACCTTCGCCGGTGGTGAACCGGTTCGGTGTGAAAGCAAAGCTCATCCGACGGTCGGGATCTGCGAAAACCGTATAACCACCGCTGCCCGCTGTGCCGAAGGCGCGGGGATTGGGGCCGTAGTAGGCAATGCCGCCGTTCATTAAGAAGCCGAGGGCCACTCGGTAACGATCCTTTGAAATTATAAGATCGTCAAACCATTGTTCTTCGGTAACGAGCGTCAATGTTTCTGGACTCATGAATGTCACACCTCCTGTGCTTCCACCGCAGGCGAGAACTCCGAAAATCCGTGCCAATGAACGGGCATTGCTGACCCCGCTCGCCGATGGAAAAATGGACCGACATAAATCCGGTCGTAGAAGCACGGCCCGGGGGTTATCGCCAAGAAGCCGATAGATTTCCGTTGCAAGCTCGCTGCTCTGGTCCCGTCTTGCATGATGATTGAGTGGATTGGGAATGGAGGGAGCGACTCTCGCTAGCTCAGAATCAGTGCAGCCTAGAATGAACTCGGCGCTCACGGGACTTGCGATTTCTTCGCGGATAAAGTCGGCTATGTTACGTCCCGAGACCCGCTGAACGAGCTCGCCGATCAGATGGCCGTATGTGGTGGGGTGATACATGCCCCGGGTTCCCGGCTCCCATAGGGGTGTCTGGACTTCAAGAGCATGGACAAGGTCGTCCCAACTGAGCGCCGAACCGGTTGGCGCGCTTTGGGCGACATGCAAAGCGGCCATGTGGGAGAGAAGCTGGCGCACTGTGATCCGCTCTTTACCCGCTTGCCCAAATTCCGGCCAATAAGCAGCAACGCGTTCGTTTACGTCGAGCTGTCCGCGATCAACCAGAATATGAGCCGCGAGCGCGGTGATGCCTTTGGATACGGACATCGTGCACACCAGTGTATCCTCTTTCCATGGCATGGTTTGGGCCTCGTCCCGGTGTCCACCCCAAAGATTGACCACGAGCTTGCCATCAATAGTTACAGCGACATTCGCGCCGACATCTTCGCCGTCATCGAAGCTTTTCTGAAAGACGATCCGCAGATGGTCGAATTCTGGCGGGCATACGCCGTGAACCTCAGCTTTCTGTCCAGCCAAAAGGGGGTGAGACATAAAAAGTCCGCCAATCCCTGCTGCTCCCGTGACCATAAGCGCCCGTCGTGTCAGTTTGAAATTCTGCATATCAACGGTCCTTGTGTTTTGTAAGTTTTATACCTTGCCCTGGAAAAACATCTTCCTGCAACATGCTGTCGCTAACCACCGGCGTGCCCCCGACTAGCACATGAATGATACCGATAGACGGTTGTGTGGGGTCACGGTAGGTCGCACGGTCTTTCACCGTAGCTGGATCAAAGATGGTAATATCCGCATCCATACCTTGTTGGATACGACCTTTGCGCTGCATTGCAGGCACAAACGCCATGCGTTCAGCCGGAAGCAAAGACATCTTGCGTAGCGCGTCCATCAAGGTCAAATCGCTTTTTTCCCGGACATGGACACCAAGCACGCGGGCATAGGTGCCGGTGCCTCGCGGGTGGCCGTGGCCCGAAGACAAGTTGACGCCATCGGATGCGATCATCACCAGTGGATGTCGAATGGCTTCAGTGAGCGCCGCAGATGGAATCATATGGAACACTACATAAGCGGCAGGATGCTGCTGTCGATAACGATAGAAGGTTTCCGATGTCAACCGTTCGCCGGTGGCGGGCCATTCAATGTCACCATATGTGGCGTTCCAACGTTCCTTCCAACCGTCGTTAAATAGCGCAGATCCGAGCATGGTGCTGCCGGCGGTATAGGGATACACTTCGGCTGTAATGTCCATACCGTGTCGATGTGCCCCGGTAATAGCATCTAAAATAAGCGTCGTGTCATTCAGGCCCTTGCTGGTGACGTGACAGACATGCAGCGAGCCTCCTGCCGACGCGGTGTTGGCGATCACTTCTTGCATCATTTCAAACAGGCCGCCCGGCCCAGCGTGATAGGCAGCACGGACATGGGTAAAGACTGGTGTTTTAGCGTCTGCGGCCACCTTCATGAATTCGTACACCTCCCGACGATCGGTTCCGGGCACGTATTCTGTGGCCAGCCCCAGTCCCAACCCGCCTGCATCCAATTCGTGGCGGAACAGGTCCAGCGCTTGGGCTAATTCCTTTTCATCCATCGGCTCTTCAGCCCATAAATGTTTTAGTTGTAGAATGCTGCCGGTACGGTCGCTGCCGGTTCCGGCATGGCCCATATCTTTGCCGGTTTTTACCTTAACGCGCATCCCGATATGACCAACACTGGCGCCGAAATTGATCAAGGATCGGCCGTTGCGCTCGGCATAAAACGGCGCGATGGGGTAGACGCCGTTTTCTTGTTCCAAAGCCGTGGTGACACCATCACGCACCTGAAGCGCCTGACCTTGTGGAGTCTGCATGTGGGCATGAAGGTCAATAAACCCGGGTCCGACCACAAGACCGGTGGCGTCGATGACACGACCGGCTGTGAGGGCAAGCTTAGAGATTTCTGTGATCACGCCTGCCTTGATCCCGATATTGGCAATATCGTCAAAACCTGTTTCGGGGTCCATGACGCGGCCATTGAGGATGACCACGTCAAAGTCGGAGTTTGACCTTTGGGCGGCCTGTGCTGCAGGTGTCGCGATGATGACGGATATAAGACCAAGGATGATCGTCAATCTGTATTGCCATACGGATTTTATTTTATGCATTGTAGCTGTCATTTTGTTTGGTTTCCGCATTGTTGAAGCTGCCAGTTCAATCAATACTTGACTGAGAAACGCAAACCATAAGTCCGGATGGGGCCGTAACGACCAGCAGGATTGATGATTGTGCCTGCCGCAGTCAGGTAATCTTTATCAAATAGATTTCTTCCCCAAAGCGATATACCGAATTGGCCGGTCGGCGATTCATAGGCAACGCTGGCATTAACAATACCATAATTTCCTTGGCGATGGATCATGGTGTTGGCGACTGTGAAAAACACTTCGGACTGCCACCCATATTCGCCGGTAAAGCGCAAGCTACCCCAGTCAAATGTTTTTGTATATTCAGCCAAAGCGCTG
>JBBCIP010000147.1:0-13869 GCA_037189785.1 Alphaproteobacteria bacterium | reverse complement strand
ATAAATGGATTTCAATCGGTGCAATCGAGCCCCAGTTTTACAAAACTCTCATTGAGAAAACCGGCGCTTATGCTTTGCAAAAATACGATCAAATGGACAAAGAAAACTGGCCCGAAATGCATGAAATTCTCAAAGAGATTTTTCTAACAAAAACACAAGAAGAGTGGTCCAAAATACTGGAAGATGATGACACTTGTTTTGCACCGATACTATCTTTGGCAGACGCGCCACATCATCCTCATAACGTGGCCCGAAAAACCTTCACGGAAATCGAAGGCTACATTCAACCGAATCCAGCCCCAAGATTTTCAGAAACACCAAGCCAAATACAATGGTCGCCACGGAAGATCGGTATAGACGCAGAAAAATTACTTGAAGAATGGAATATTGACGAGGCCAGCATCCAACAATATTGTTCAAAATATTTATGAGAACTCTAGCGTATTGATAAATTCACCAAATGCGACCATGAATCGTGCTGCATCAGCACCATTAATTATTCTATGATCGTAACTTAAAGATAACGGTAAATTCTTTCTCCATACCACCTCACCTTGTTCACCAGGCATTGGCCGGAGCTGTAATTTAGTCATTCCGATGATGGCAACTTCTGGAGCATTGACGATCGGTGTGAATGATGTTCCGCCAATATGGCCGAGAGAAGAGATTGACATCGAGCCACCGGACATTTCATTTATAGAAAGTCCTTGAGTTCTTGCTTTATTACTTAACGTGCTTAATTCTGCCGCAATTTCCGATAAGTGCTTTTTATCACAGTCACGAATAACCGGCACAAGTAATCCATTTGGAATCTCTACAGCCACACCAATGTGGTAGTATTTTTTATGAATTAAATTATCGCCGGAAGTGTCAAGCGATACATTAAACTGTGGATAGCGCTGTAGCGTTAATGCAAGAGCTTTGATTGCGACAACGAGCGGCGTAATTTTCTTATCAGGATTATTACTATTCCATAAATTACGCTTTTCCTCAGATACTGTCACATCGACTTCATCATTATGTGTCACATGCGGTATGGTGATCCAGTTTCTTCCTAGAAACCCGCCAACCAGTTTCTGCATACGGGCCCGTTTGATAATTTCTACCTCTCCGTATTCGGCAAAATCCATTTCCGGCCACGAGGGTAGCTTACTGAGAAAATCAGTCATAATGTGTAATTTTCCTATTAATTGTTATAGGCTGGCCGTGGCTGCTGTTCGCCTCTTACAAGATGGCCAGGTAATGCGCCCGTGGCAACACCGTCTCTTTGAATGATCACACCATTGACGATGGTCGCTTTATATCCTTTAGCATCTTGCATAAAACGACGACCACCCCCAGGAAGATCATGAACCACATGAGGAATGGCAAGTTCTAAATTATTGTAGTCAATGATATTTAAATCAGCTTTATAACCAACCTTTAACAAACCACGATCTTTTAAGCCAATACGCCATGCGGGTTTGCAAGTTAAAAGATGGATGGCCTCCTCGAGAGAAATTTTCTCCCCATCACGATCTCGTGTCCAATGCGTAATAACAAAAGTCGGAAAGCTTGCATCGCAAATCATACCATAATGCGCCCCGCCATCTCCCAATCCTATAATAGCGTTGGGATCACGCATCATCTCTAGAACCGGATCGAGAGACCCTTGGGCATAATTCGCCAAAGCAGCATAAAGTAGAGTTGTACCATCATTTTCAAGTAATAAATCATACGCAACTTCCTCACAGCTTTTATTCTGTCTTTTTGCGCGCTCGGCAATGCTGAGATGGGCTAGTGGTTCATAATCTTTTGCTGAATTAAGCAGAAAGATCCTTGGGAAATCGCGCGCTATTTTAAATAACGGCATCATAGGATCTTCCGCTTCTTCCTCCAGAAGTTTTTCCCGGAAACTGGGATCTTTCAGTTTTCTGATACGATCCGTCAAAGATAAGTCGGCAACCTGCGCATAACTGGGACACATACTGAATGGATTAACAGTTGTACCAAATCCGAGTATAATTCCTACGGGTCGTGGAAAAACTTGGGCGCTGATATTGATATCTTCTTGTCTATTCGCCTTATCAATCCGCGCCATAATTTTGCGCCAGCCATCCGGATTAGAGTTGCGTTGCAAAAGCGAGAAGGTCACAGGTCTGCCCGAATGCGACGATAAATTTTCCAGAAAACTAAGTTCAACATCTATCACGTCTTCATCTACGGCCGGAACAGCTTGGAAAATCCCTTTTCCTTTTTCCTTGAAAACAGAAGCTATGGCAAGCAGCTCTTCATGATCAGTATTATAACTCGGAATGTTTTCTCCTGTCCCCGTGCGATGAACCGATAATCGCGAGGTGGCAAAACCAAGTGCACCTGCATCAAGCGCTTCGCCAACGATCTTTTTTATATGATCGAGATCATCTTTAGTCGCGACTTCGCGACGCACACCACGATCCCCCATAACATACACACGTAATGGTGAGTGGGGCAGATATACAGCTACATCGATATCGCGCGGTTGCTCATCTAATGCGTCAAGGTATTGAGGAAACGTTTCCCAATTCCATGTAAGTCCGGCACTCATGACAGCATTCGGAATATCTTCCACGCCCTCCATAACATTCATCAAAGCATCATGATCTTCCTGACGGCAAGGCGCAAATCCTACGCCGCAGTTTCCCGCGACAACTGTCGTTACGCCGTGTTGTGAGGAGGGATTTAATCGGTCCGACCAGATTGCCTGCCCATCATAATGCGTGTGAACATCAACAAATCCAGGGGTCACCACACAACCAGCGGCATCAACTTCTACCTTGGAAGACTGTTCTATGTTGCCAACTTCACAAATGATCCCATCGCGTATACCAATGTCTGCTATATAGGATGCGTTTCCACTTCCATCAACAATAGTGCCGCCACGTATTATCAAATCATAATCACGATTAATTTGCATGACTATACTCCACATGCACTGAATCTAGGCTGTTTATCCCAAGAATATAGCGCTGCTTGCTTATTCTTTAGCCTTTGGCCGAATAATAGAGGTGCCATGTACCGCAAAATTATGAGCGTGCGATAATTGGTGCATCCCGTAAACAGCTTCCATTGCATTCCTTTTGCCGCGCATATCTTCCACAAGATTGAGAGCTTGTTTGGTTAATGCTAATGCAAAACGCGGTTTCTCACTGATCTTTTGGGCAATGGAAAAAGCTTGGTCAAATAAAACATCGCGAGAAACGACGCGATTGATCATTCCCACTTCATATGCTCTTTGCGCGGTGAACTTCTCACCCAACAACAAGAACTCGCGCGCTATACGTGTCGTCATTTCGTAAGGATGAGCGAAATACTCAACACCCGGTACTCCCATTCCGACAACCGGATCCATGAAATAAGCATCATCAGATGCGACAATGAGGTCGCATATCCACGCCAGCATCAATCCGCCAGCGATACAAGCTCCCTGAACCGCGCCAACAATTGGAATAGGCAGTTCCTGCCAACGGCGGCATAAGCCCAAATACACTTCTTGCTCGCGCACATAAAGACGTTCAGGATCTGGTAAATGCGTGGAATCATACCAACCCGTTCGGCGTTTTATTTTATCCAAATTATTGAACTTGCCAGGCGAGCCCAAATCATGTCCCGAAGAAAAATGCTTTCCGGCCCCTTGTAACAATACAGCACCAATAGCTTCGTCATTACAGGCACGAACAAGTGCATCATCCAACATATAAATCATATCGTCATTTTGGGCATTGCCGTATGCGGGTCTATTTAACGTTACGATCGCCACGCGGTCACGCGTTTCATAAAGAATGGCGGCATCTTCCACACTGCTGATCGCGGCGGGATCCTGCTGTGTATTATTTGTCATTAACTATCCCCAATGAATTTCACACTGTTTTGTTAAATTTAAACCACAGCCAGGAAAATGTAAGCAAAAACGCTCGAAGCATGACGTTTCGCATAAGAAAACATGCCACGATTCCGCTCACGTCCTGGAATAAAGTAGATTGTTTTAAACAATCAATATATTGGCGAGTTACGAACCTTCCAATTGATCGCTGTGTTCAATGAGCCAACTTCTTAGAAAGTCTAGAAATACACGTATTCTAGCTGGCAGAAAGCGCCTTTGCGGATAAATCGCATGAATACGTAAACGGGTAGGCTCATAATCGGGCATAACGACCACTAATGATTTTTTGTCCAGATATTCCTTGACCATATAAAGCGGGTGAATAGAAATACCTTGTCCCATTAAGGCCGCTGTTAATAAAGGTTCGCCAAAGTTTGAACGGATTTTTCCTGAAACATGTACCGCAGTCACGCCATCTGCCCCGGTAAACGACCATTCGCCTGATCCGGACTTTATTGTATGAACCAAGCACTGATGATCTTTTAATTCAACCGGAGTTTTTGGCATTCCGTATCGCGCGATATAGTCCGGCGATGCCACCGCAAACTGAGGAGCGTCGGCCAATAACTTGGCAACTTCATCCGTACTAGGCAGGGACTCTTTAATCCTAATCGAAATATCAAGCCCTTCACGGACTAAATTACTACGGCCGTCATCAAGCGATAGAATAATATCAATATTTTTTACTTTAGTTAAAAAATCAGCAATGGCAGGAACTAACTGATGTGTGCCGAAAGCTGGCGGCACACCAACTCGGACTTGCCCGCTCAGCTCTTCAGTATTCCCCCGAATATACTCACTAAGCCCTTCTAAATCTTCGATTATTCTCCCGCCACCCTCTAACATAGCGGACCCGGCATCCGTTAAGCTCACAAATTGACTATTCCGCGTCAATAAACGAGCACCTATCATTTCTTCCAATGCAGAAACATGTTTTGTGACACTTGCTCGAGACAACCCTCGTCTTTGAGCAGCAATAGTAAAGCTTTTCGTTCTCGCAACCTCGATAAACGTTTTAATGCAACTGAGCTTATCCATCACCTACCCAAACATAAGAAATAATCTAAGCAAGCATGATAAACTATCAAAACGGGCGATCAAGGCACGATTACAGCGGATAGTGAAAGAGGTTACCTATACCAGAAGATTACTATTTAATATCGAACGCTCCGACACTGTGAAGATGCTCAACTTCTTCTTTCGTATATTGCAATTCATCCAATAGTATTGAATTTGCGTGTTCATTTAGATTAGGCGCAGCCACCGGATCTACCGTAGGTGTCAAACTTAATCGGATCGGCGACGATACATTCGCAACACGACCAAGCTTCGCGTGTGGTATGGTCGATATAAGTCCTCGTTCTTGTGTTAGCGGAGCATGATAAGCATCCTCCACGGAACGCACCGCCCCTCCCGGAACGCCAGCAGCTTTTAATCGTGACGCCCATGTTTCTGCATCGTCTTGGAGTAGAACCGCAGAAACTTCCTTCAGTAACTCCTCTATATTATCCTTCCTATTCTGAAAAGAAGAGAACCGTAGATCGTTATCCAGATCCGGTCTGTTTAGAACTTTGTGAAATAACGCAGAAACAATTTTGTCGCTTGCGGTAGCAAACCAGATTGTACCATTCTTTGTGAGAAATTCACCTCCCGGAGGGTGAGACCAACGTCGACCAAGAACAAAAGGTCTTTTACCGGTGGCTAAGTATTCTGATCCTTTATAACTTAAATTTGCGATAGCACTATCGTACAAAGATGTTTCGACGAATTGACCGGATCCTAACTTTTCACGGGCGACGAGCGCACCAAGAATTGCAATCGCCGCATTCATCCCCGCAGACAAGTCAATTATTGGTAAAGAGCTAGCAAAAGGCGTCGCACCATCTATCGCATTCAACGAAGCAATGCCTGTTTCACAAGCGATGATCGGATCAAATCCTGGAGCATCCGACAAGGTACCAGTGCGTCCATAAGCTGAAATCGAGCAGTAAATCAGGCGCGGAAAATCTTCTTTCAACCTTGCATAATCTAACCCGAAATCTTTCATCACACGACTTGTGTAATTTTCTACAACAACGTCTGCACGCGCGATTAAATCAATCGCAATACGCCGCCCTTCTTCTGACCTAAGGTTTAAAACGATGCTGCGTTTGTTTCTGTTTGTACACAAATAAAAGCCACTGATATCTTCTTGTACATGCCCGTTCCCATAACGCGACATATCACCACCGGGCTCTTCAATTTTAATAACATCGGCGCCAAGATCTGCTAAATACTGGGTTGCCCATGGCCCCGCAAGAACACGGGTGAAATCAACAACTCTTAATCCCGATAAAGCCGATGGCGCATTATGATTGGATGGAACATAGTCAGGGAACGTTGGTGCGCTGTTCATTCTATGGACTCTCCCAATTTATCAATCTGGTTCTAAAACAGAGAACGAAAATTATATGCTGATATGCATATCTTCTTTTATCGTCTCAGCGTTTTCGACACGTCCTAGTGCATAATCACCAACGATCGTCGTTCTTTGCATCCAGCGGGTGCTATGAGGATTTACACCTCTCGCACAATGCAAAACGCGCCAGTTATCCCATAAAACCATGTCATCTTCATTCCAACGATGGAAGTAAGCGACACTCTCATCAATGCAGTATTCAACTACTTCAGAAAGGAGTGCGTCACCTTCGGGATTTTCTTGTTCGTGAATTCCTAAAGCAAACCATGGGGATACATTCAGAACTTTTCTCCCGGTTTCTTTTTGAGAATACACCATGGGATGCAACACACGCGGATACTCATCAACGCGTTTCATCGGCCCTAAAATGGCATTACCCGCACGGATCAATCTTTTAGGTCGATGTCCAAACTTTGCTTGGTCTGAAAAAAAGTTGAGCTTATATATAACGTTTAAGTTTTCTATCTTATTTTTCAGTTTTTCAGGAAGACGTTCATAGGCAGCAATTTGATCAATAAACCCTGTCTCGCCATCTTCTTTGGCTGCTTGTACTGGTCGTAATATACCGCCATGGTTGATTTTATCAACATACACAAGATCAGAATGCCAGGGTAAATAAGCACCGCGCTCTCTGCCGTCAACCTCGTATATAGTTCCTTGTTCTGGGCGATACCGCAAGTCGATAAGCTCCGGACACCCTTCAGCCCAAGACTCTCGCACAGGATGCTGTTGAAGGTCACCAAAAACACGGCTCAAATCTAATTGAGTTTGAACCCCGGTCAAACCACGAAACACAACAATCCCATACCAAACCCACAATGACCTTAGTTTCTCAAGCAATACTTCATCTTGAAGGTTATTTACGTCAAGCCCCAACACTTCGACGCCCGGTATCCTACCATCTTCTGAAAAAGGCCTCACCTCCATACCGCTTCTCCCAAGCTGCAAAAATTGTGATCAATCTGACATAGGTTTAGGCATGTAAAGGGACGCTCTGCGCCCCACGAATTAAACGGCCTGGCAAATTTCCAGTTTCAACACCATCCCTGTATGTAATCTCGCCTTTAACAATAGTCGCTACATACCCATCGGCAACTTGATGCAACCGCCCTCCACCACGCGGCAAATCATAAATCATCCGGGGTCGATGTAATTTTATTTTATCTAGATCTATAATATTTATATCTGCTCGATAACCGACTGCTAATCTTCCCCGATCATGCAGACCCACAGTTTCAGCAGTTTCTGACGTTAGCGCTTTTATGACCAGAGCTAAGGGTATATTGCCTTGTCCTGAGTCCGCCCAGCGCACCAACATATATGTAGGTAAACTGGCATCGCAAATTATACCGCAATGCGCTCCGCCGTCACCCAAACCCAAGACCGTGCAATCGCTATTCAACATCTCCTCAGCTGCAGCAATAGAATCACTATAGTAATTCGCAGCAGGTACATAGAAAACAGTCTTCCCACCATCTTCCAATAACTTGTCATATGTATAAGATAGCGGATCCACACCCGCACGCCGGGCGGTCGCACCAATGCTGTCATCTTTTGAAGGCTCATAGTTCGGAATTTCATTCATTAAGAATATTTTATCGACGTCACACAAAGATCGCGCCATGGGCCGATGTGTATGACCTGGAAACTCTTTTAGAATTTTATCACGAATCTCAGGTTGGCGTAGTTTTTCCAAACGCTGCTCCAAAGGCAATGCAGATATTGCATTGTACGTCTCGCAGAATGAAAATGGATTATAATTAAGCTCAAGCCCCGCCAAAATTCCGACAGGTCGACCGCAAACCTGTGCTCTTATCTGCTTACCATTTTTATTAGCCTGTTCGATTTTATCAAGAATATGACGCCACCGATCAGGTGCATGAGAAAACTGTAATAAAGACAAAGACAGTGGGCGCCCCGATTGATCAACCATACGCTCAACAAGAGAAAACTCACTCTCTAGATCTTCAAAGTCTGAGATAAATTGTACAACACCTTGACCAGCATCGCGAAGCCCAAGGACTATGCCAGCAAGTTCGTCCGAAGCTGCCAAAATGCTTGGCGTAGGATCCCCATTGCTGGCCCGATGATTAAGCGATCGTGACGTCGAAAACCCCAGAGCCCCTGCTTTAATGGCGTCAAAGGCAATTGTTCTCATTTTTTCAATATCACTTGTGGTCGCAGGATCTTTATTTGCAGCACGCTCACCCATTACAAATACACGCAAAGGCGCATGCGGCAATTGCGTTGCAATGTCCATATCATATTGGCGACTATCTAAATAATCTAAATACTCAGGGAAGCTTTCCCAAGTCCACGGCAGACCTTCCGTCATCACGACTTTAGGAATATCCTCAACACCTTCCATTAAAGAAACTAATCTTTCTCGATCTTCTACACGACAGGGGGCAAATCCTACTCCGCAATTTCCCAACAATACCGTTGTAACTCCATGAGCCGAAGAGGGATTGAGATGAGATGTCCAGGTTGCATGACCATCGTAATGCGTATGAATATCCACGAATCCTGGAGTAACGACATATCCACCGGCATCTATTTCTTGAGAAGCCACATAGTCATGATTGCCAATGGCGAAAATCTTGCCGTCTTTAATAAATAGATCTCCAGTATATGGATCTGCTCCGCTACCATCAATAATCGAACCATTGCGAATAACCAAGTCGACATGGACAGACATTATGTACTCCTTAGAAATATATGCTTGCTCAGTTGACCCGCTTTGATTTCAAATCCAAAGGAATCGACACAGGTATCCGATTTAGATAAGTGGGCGCATAGTCTATGGTGTAATTATCGACTATGGAGATATCGGGAAGTTTTTCCAACAAACACTCAATTGCAATCCGCGCTTCAACTCGAGCCAATCCTGAACCAAGGCAAAAGTGTTCGCCGAATCCGAACGCTAAATGACGTTGATGAGCAGAAAAATCTTCCGTCAACTTTCGATCGCCAAACATACTCTCGTCTGAATTCGCTGAGCCGTGCATTAACAAAAGTTGGGACCCAGCAACAACAGGGAACCCGCCAATCGTTGTATCCTGCGTGACAAGACGGAAGATGCCTTGAACAGGAGATTCTAAGCGTAGAACCTCTTCAATAAAGTCCGGTATTCTTTCCCGCTTCTTTCGCAACTGGCTAGTAATTTCTTTATTTTTTGCCAATAAGATGACTGCATTCCCGATAAGTGCCGCCGTGGTTTCATTCCCGGCCACAAGAAATTGACCAAACATTGAAAGCATTTCATTTTCGGAAAAAGGCTCATCTCCAGGCTGGCGCGCATTAATGACATCCGTAATTAAATCATCCTTTGGATTGTTACGTCTGTCATTGATTTGTTCGCGCAAGAAATCATAGAGCTCGGCCTGGCCTTTCATGGAACTTATTAAGATATCTTCAGATAACTCATGATTGCCGGACCCGCGCATAAAATCATCCGACCATCTTTTGAAATTATCTCTATATTCGTCACTTATCCCTAGCATTCTTGCTATGACAGCAACAGGCAAAGGAACAGCAAAACACGACATTATCTCTGGACGATCATCCTTTAAAAAGTCGTCTATCAATTCACTGGCTTTCATCGCAATCCACGGCTCTATGCTTTTAACACGGGGAATAGTGAAAGCTTTGTGCACCAGTCGTCTTTGCCGCATATGTTGTGGCGGATCACAATTCACAAGTACCGGTGTTCTCCGTGGTTTGAGACGCGCCACCACTTCTTTTAATTCAGGTGAATTTGAGATTGCTTTTTCGGTTGCAGCGCGATCATTCCGCGCAGCAATACGGCCAAAAGGCATTTTGCTGGAGAATATTTCTGGATCTTTAAGAACTTCGAGAACATCAGCATATCGCGCTACCGCATAGGCATCGATTTCTGGGATGTACAGTAAACCTTGGTGATCGCGTAAATTCTTGAAATGATCAAAAGGGCACCTACGTATTTCGGCATCATCACTGAAAACAGCCCCTAAGTCTTCTTTTGAAGCTTCTGATGTCATCACCCTGTCTCCAACAGCATTTCTTATACGCGTTCTACTACTTCTTAGCTAAAAACGTAATCAAATCGCACAGCACCATTGAGAGCAAGAGCAATTTGAATATTCCTAATGAAACTTAACGTTTCTAGAATCCACACTCAACACCACGATTTTCAACTTAATCAAACCAGTAGACTTTCATTGATCTCATTCAATGATGTAATTCCACATAATTGCATCGTTCTTATCAACTCATCAGCAAGAATTGAAATCGCCCTGCTGGCTCCTGGTTGCCCACCAGAAAGCGCCCCGTACAAAGGCGCTCTTCCCACCAGAACACCGTGTGCTCCCATAGCTCTGGCCTTGACGATATCACTGCCGCGACGAATACCGCCGTCCACCCAAACTTCAATCTTACCGCCGACAGCATTCGCAACCGAGGGCAAGGCATCTATCGGCGCGATTGTACCATCTAACTGGCGACCGCCATGGTTAGACACAACAATAGCGTCTACACCTATACTTAATAGTTTCTGAGCATCATCAGGACGCAATACACCTTTTACGATAAGTTTTCTGGGCCATCTATCGCGAATGATTTTTAAACTGTTCCAGTTGAAACTTGGATCGTAATTTCGACCAACTGATGATGCAATTCGACTAGCACTAACAACATTATTCTCAATACCTACCAAATTCTCAATGACAGGGAACCCATGACGCAGAAATTCGTACAACCATAATGGGTGGGATAAGAAGTCAAAAGCATGACGAAGCGAGAAACGGAACGGGAAAGTCATCCCATTATGTAAGTCTCTTTCTCTTTTACCTCCCACAGGAAGATCCACCGTAATCATTAAGGCTTCATAGTCTGCTGAAAGTGCACGATCTATGAGTTTCCATAACAATTCTTTATTCTTTAGAATATACGCTTGGAACCACATTCTTCCTGGGGCTTCTTGCATCACGCGTTCAATAGAAGTCGTCGCTGATGTTGATAGTGTATATGGAATTCCAACTTGGGCCGCAGCTTTTGCGATCGCTATATCCGCGTTCCATCGGCCAAAACCTGTTCCGCCCGTCGGCGCAATAGCGATTGGCAGTTCCGATTTTTTGCCAAATATCTCAAGGGATGTATCAATCTCGGACACATCCATCAAAATATGAGGCACGAAGCGCAGTCTCTGAAATGCATCACAGTTGTCTTGAATATTAATTTCGTCTTCTGCCCCACCATCGAAGAAATCGAATATTCCTTTGGGTAATCGACGAGCCGTCATTTCTCTCAAGTCAGCAATAGAATAGGCTTGAGTTGCACGATTAATCCACATCATGCAATTCCATGTTCTAATATACCGATCTCGGATATTTCGAGCGTCAACTTATCTTGTGACTTCAGGTAATAGGGCGGTGATCTGAACGCACCGCAGCCCGCAGGAGTACCTGTAGTTACAATATCTCCTGGCTCTAAAGTCATGAAATGAGAAATGTAAGATATTAATTTTGCTATGGGAAAAATCATATCCTTGGTATTGGCCGATTGCATAACCTCGCCATTAACGCGGCAATGAATGTCTAACGCGTGCGGATCACGAATATCATCACGGGTGACGATCCATGGTCCAATGACAGAAAACCCATCCATACTTTTTGCAAATGTCGTTTGCGCTGGTTGCGTATCTAGTTGAAACTCTCGTGCAGTAAGATCATTTAAGATTGTGTATCCCATAACATGATCAAGCGCTTCCTTTTCGCTGATCTTGCAAGTCACCGCGCCAATAATGGCGGCTAACTCGACTTCGAAGTCCAGCTTTACACACCCTTCCGGTGCTATGAGTTGAGCCCCCGGGCCATTCATCAAAGAAACCATTTTTCCTATAACGCGTGGCTTCTCGAATGGCTGAACGCCCGTTTCCAGTGCATGGTCCACGTAATTACGCCCAATCGCTACAACTTTACCGGGCCGGAGAATAGGCGCTTGCAAGATCACATCTTCTAAAAGAATTTCTATTGGCCGATTAGTCTTTATATAATTCGATAAGTCATGGATCGCCTGCTCTCCGCCCTGAATGAGCCGCATCATTCCATGAGGAGCAATATCGATAGCTCTTAGAGCCAACTGTTCCTGCCTCTTTTTTGGGATACTACAATGCGCAATCCAATCGCTGACATCTTGTAGTTTATCACCGTTGACTACTCCAACACGATTCCCGCCATCGTTTGAAAAGGTTGCTATTTTCACACGCTTAATTCCTGGAAACGGTCCGCCATAACTTGGCAACGTTTGATCAGACGATGTTCATTCGAATTATAATCAGCAACAGCATTATGAATTGTTCCGATGTTATCCCACATTAAGACATCTTTTACTTGCCACCTGTGACGATAATGAAAACGCTTCTCTGTTTGATGTTTAAATAAATAATCCAACATCTGATCACTATCGGCTTCGCTTAACTCTACTATCCGAACGGAATAACCTGGATTAGCATATAATACTCTGCGACCAGTAATCGGATGAACCGGAAATATAGGATGTATAACGGGGGGTTTCGCTCGACGCTGCGCCTCGGTCAGTGGTGGCCTGCTGCTATTTTTTTGTAATCTCATCATATCCCAGAATTTTGCAAAATCATGGGATATGTGCATATCTTTTAGCGTGTTCTTTATGTCAGCCGGCAATGCTTCATAGGCCGCTTGGGTGTTGCAGAACTCGGTACACCCTAAAGGTTCGCCATCACGGACCGGGACCTGCAAGGCATAGAGAACATTCGTAAAAGCTACCGTACTACTATAAGACATATCCGTATGCCAACTTTGCCCAGCATCCTGAAACCCTATCGGTTTCCCATTTTCTAGTATATTGCTGAGAATCATAACTTCAGGCAGTCCAGGCTCTTGAAAGCTATTTGCGACATTAATTTCAAGCGTACCAAATCTAGCGCTAAATTCTCGTAGTTGAACTGGCGTAATATTTTGTTGACGAAAACATAGAACACCATGTTCGCCCAACCACTTTTCAAGTAAAAATTGTTGATCAGCATTCATTGGACTAGACAAGTCCACATCCTCAACAAATGCTCCTAAAACACCATTAAGCGGTTTTAAATGCATTGCCTCACTCCTTCAGAGATTCTCTTAACCACCCCAAATCCATCATTCAGTGAAAGAGAATTGGGGTATGGTAGAGAGATAACGTAATTTCCATTGATCATCTTCAAAACCAGCTACTGCTTTGACTACGGAAATACTCGTCGGAGCATGAATACGAGCTTCTTCTTGGAGAATGTTACCATCATCAAATTTATACACTGTCATATAAGCTATCATTGTAAAGTCGGAAGCATTCAGAAACGAATTTGTAATAATATGTCGAATTCGTTGTGTTTTAGAACGCAACAAAATCGTGTTACTGATTGCCGCCCGGCCGATAAGGGCCTTACCTTGTCTATGCCAAGTTGCATCTGAACAAAACATATCAAGAAGTTGGTCATACATGGACTCATCAAGAT
>JBBCIP010000146.1:0-5105 GCA_037189785.1 Alphaproteobacteria bacterium | reverse complement strand
CGACCGAAATGGAAATGTGGAGAATGTATTTAGTGGACAAGGACGCGCCGACGGAAGTTAAGCAATATCTCCGTGGTTATTATTTGAGTTACTCGGGGCCGGGTGGTTTGACAGAGTCTGACGATACGGAGAACTGGAGTTATGCAACGGAAGCAAGCATCGGCTTTATCGCACGTCAGCAACCCTATAATTACCAAATGGGCTTAGGGCATTCACGGCCTTTGCCTGGTATTGATGGTGCAACAGAATGCGGTACTTTCACAGAGGCAAATGCACGAATTTATTACAACCGTTGGCTCCAGTTTATGCAAGCTGATAACTGGTCAGACATTGGCATTCAAAAACACATTACGGCGTAAGGATTGAGTGATGGCTAAGCCAACAGTAGAGGAGCTTTTACTTCATCGGGAAATCGAGGAATTCCTTTATGCCGAAGCTGACCTTCTGGACTTCAGGCAGTTTAAAGATTGGATAAAACTTTTTACCGAGGATGTGCGATACTGGATGCCAATAGCTCAGAACATACCGATAAGTCGCGTTAACAAAGATGAGTACAGCGATGAAGAAAGTGGCAGTGCGTGGATAAATGAAGGCAAAGAGATCTTAGAAAAACGTGTCGCCCAACTTGCTACGGGTATTCATTGGTCCGAAGAGCCGCGATCTCGTGTATCACATATCGTGACCAATATTCGGATCATTGAGATGGATGGCGAATTACCCTCTCCGCTGTCCGTGAAGGTCCGTTCACGCTTTCTCATCTATAGAAATCGGATGGAAGCAGAAGAAACAACACTAGTGGGTAAGCGTGAGGATGTTTTGCGCAGTACAGACGATGGTTGGCGTATTGCGCGGCGTACGATTTATCTTGATCAGAATGTGCTTCTCTCTAAAAATTTGTCGATATTTTTATGAAATCTACTAAATAGAGATTTAATGTGGATATTATCCTAAATATTATGGATATTGAGGTGGGTACGAGGTTGCGTTTAGTGGATGGCTCAGATGTGGAGACCATGTATAATCCTCAAGATGGCGTGTGGCTTTTTTGCTGTTATCTTGCGAGTGAGGCACTCCCTCATAAAGTGGATGGAAAGCAGTACGAAATATTCGCTAAGGATATAAGAGAAATTCTCGGGTAGGTTTTTTAGAATAAATTGGTAAGAATGATATGAAGCAAATTGCAAATGCACTAAAAATCACGAGAGGTCCAAACTTAACAGAGCAAGTTCGGTGTGCTCTTAGTGATGAGATCTTAAGTGGCAAGCATCAGCTTGGTGATGCGTTGCCATCAGAGCAAGTGCTAGCGCAGCAGTTTGGTGTCAGTCGTACAGTAATGCGTGAGGCTATTTCTCATTTGCGTGCCGATGGCCTGATTTCGACCAAACAAGGGGTTGGTGCTTTTGTAATTGCAAATCATATCTATTATCCGTTCCGGTTGGATGTTCCCGATAAATCAGACAGAGACGCTTTGTTGAATGTGCTTGAGTTACGTTCTGGTTTTGAAGTGGAAGCTGCCGGGCTGGCCGCTTTACGTCGTAAACAATCACATATCAATAGTATGCGCAAAGCAATAAAGGCTATGGAGCGCGCTGTGAAATCGGGTGACATTGAAGCTGGCGTTAAAGCCGACCTTGATTTCCATGAGGCTATTTGTTCAGCAACAGGAAATCCGCATTTCGAATCTTTCTTCGCTTTCATCAAGCAATATCTAGAGCCTAGCATTAAATTATCTCGGAAATTGTCAGCTGGGAGAAATCGTGAGTACCACTCCCAGGACGAGCATTTGGCAATCTTTGAAGCAATTCTTGCTGAAGATCAACAAGCTGCACGTGAGATGGCGCGGGAACACGTAGCCGGGACTATTGAGCGCGCGAATAGTAACTATTGAATTAGTAATCATTCTTAATCAAGAAATATACATTCTTTAGGGGAATGTGTACTTGGTGGCGTCGTGTCAATTAATAAGAGGATAAAATGAATTTTGAGGTTATAAATCGGCCAGAACGCGATCAGCTCCTTCGACAGCTCGGCTATTCTGAGATCTCGCGTGTCGGATCAATGTTATACGCTTCTGGTACATTAGGTGGAGATGAGAACGGTAATATTCCAGAAGGCTATGCTGAACAGCTGCGGAATTGCCTCCGACACCTTGAAAAGGTTTTGACAATTGCGGGAAGCGATTTAAGTAAAGTCGCTCATATAACCTATTATGTTGTTGTGGGTCGAGATAGCCGCAGTCTTCAAGATATTTTCGGCGAAATTATGCCTATTTCGAAAGAAATGTTCGCGGATCATTGCCCGCCATCAACTGCCGTGGGCGTTGCTGAGCTCGGGCGCCCAGCTTATCTGATTGAAGCGCAAGCCATCGCGCTTTCTACTGTATAACATTCGTTTGAATTAAGAAATTTGAGGACTCGATGAGCGAACATTTAGCATCATTTCATAATCTCGAACAATGGTTGCAGCTTATTGAGCGACATAATTTACTGCATAGGGTTAGTGCATCAGTCAACCCAATCGAGGAACTAAGTGCCATTACGTTATTGGCATCACAACGTGGCAACAGTCCTGCATTGCTGTTCGAAAATCTAGCCGGGAATAACTCTGATATTCGGATCCTGACGAATATCTTAGGATCTAGTAAGGAGCGGTTTGCCCTGACTGTGGGACTCGATCCGTCGCTTTCAACTAAAGATATGATAGCTGAATCCCGACAGCTTATGAAAAAGAAAATACCGCCTATCATGGTTCCAAAAAGTTCCGCTCCAGTAAATGAAATTATTGAGACTGGCAATAACATTGACTTAACGCGTCTACCAGTTCCCAAATTTTGGCCTAATGATGGCGGTCCTTATATTGGTACGGCCAACGTAACGATTACTCGCGATCATAAGACCGATGTACTTAATGCCGGGGTCTATCGACAACAACTTTTTAATTCGAATAAAGTTGGTTTGGTTATGGCGCCTGGTCGGCATGGGAGGCGAAATTGTGAAGCTGCTTGGGTCCAGGGTCGACCGGCAGAGGTCGTGGTTGCGTACGGTATGGATCCTGCCCTATTCCTCGCCGCAACTCAAAGTTTTGGACCTTATGAATCTGAACTAGACTATGCTGGCGGTTTTATGAACGGCCCAGTGGAACTCACAGAGGCCGAATTTGTCAGTTTGCCAATCCCAGCAAATGCGGAATTTGTTATCGAAGGACTCGTTTATCCGGATGAAATTGAGATGGAAGGACCACTTGGGGAATTTCATGGATTCTATAGTGGCCAAGCGGAGCCTGCAAGCATTATCACGGTCAAAGCAATTCACCGCAGACGGCGACCTATTCTCACGGCAGCTCTAATGGCTGACTACCCGTCCTGTGAAATAGGTGCCTATCATGTCATTCTGCGTTCCGCTAGAATTCTAGATAATCTTGAAAAAATGGGAGTGCCTGGAGTCCTCGGAGCATATGCACACCCAGCGGCAGCATCTGGTTATGGTTTTGTGGTTGTATCATTAAAACAAGCTTATCCTGGACACGCAGCACAAGTACTTGCACTCACGGCGCAATGCCCTGCCGCCGTATATGCGACAAAATGGATTGTAGCAGTAGACGAAGACGTTGATCCTACAGATATTGACCAAGTTCTCTGGGCGATAACGACACGTGCTGATCCAAATACTGACATCGATATACTACGCAATACCTTTTCTTTCCCTTCGGACTCAAGTTTGCCGCCGGATGCTCGCTTTTATGGCTCCAAAGCACTGATCAATGCGTGCAAGCCTCACCGTTACCTCAGTGAGTTGCCCCAACGTAGTCTGCTTAGACGAAGCACATATGATGGGGTTGCTCACCGCTGGAATGAGCTCGGATTCTCTGGAGCGGCCCCATCAATTACTCATTTTCATCCAGAATAACCTACCAACTAGCTTAGGTGGTTATAGGAAGGCAATACAATGAAGACCGAACATCCTCAAGCTATTATCGCTAATTCTTCTATGGGGCGAACGCAAATACTTGCGATTTCCTTTTGCGTTTTTATTCAAGCCATCGATGGTTTTGATGTTTTGGCAATTAGTTATGCGTCTCCAGGTATTGCAGCTGAGTGGGGAATTGATCATGGCGCTCTAGGAATAGTGCTGGCGATGGAGCTTATAGGTATGGCCATCGGATCAATGTGTCTTGGTAATGTTTGTGACCGGATTGGAAGGCGCCCGATGATTATTGGCTGCCTTATACTTATGACTACCGGCATGGCCCTCGCCGCAACGGCAAAGAATGTAGAAATACTGATGATTTGGCGTCTCATCACTGGATTTGGTATTGGTGGCATGTTGACAGCAATCGGTGCCACAGTTGCTGAATTCTCCAATGATCGTCATCGAAATTTCTTTATCACTCTTGTTGCGGTAGGATATCCAGTCGGCGCAACATTGGGGGGTGTAGTTGCGGCTGAATTGCTTAATCACTATGACTGGCGTAGCGTTTTTATACTGGGTGCTGGATTAGGTTTATTGTGTATCCCATTTGCTTTTTTGTTGCCGGAATCGGTACTTTGGCTTGCACAAAAGCAACCCAAAAATGCCTTAATACGTATTAAGGCAACGCTTGCACGCATGGGACAGAGCCAGAATGTGAGCCTGCCTCCGATAAATCGAATTACAAATAGCTCATCGTTCCGTCGTTTGTTTGAACGTGATCTTGTAATGACAACAATACTACTGACACTCTCTTACTTTGCACATGTAATGACATTTTACTTTGTTATTAAGTGGGTACCAAAGATTGTTGTGGATATGGGCTTTACGCCAGCGGAAGCTGGGCGAGTGTTATTCTGGGCCACAACAGGTGGTGTGATAGGGTCACTCTTTCTGGGTATATTAACTCACCGTTTTCGTGTGCGCGGCCTAACTATTGGAGCGATGTTTTTAGGAACAGTCTGTGTTTCAGCCTTTGGATTTGTAGAACCAAATATTCAGGCACTTTCTTTATCCGCTGCAATAGCTCTTTTCTTTGCAAATGGAGCAATGGCTGGTTTGGTGGCGATATTCGCACAATCTTTTCCCACAGAAGTTCGTGCTGGTGGAACCGGTTTTGTAATTGGAATTGGTCGTTTC
>JBBCIP010000145.1:0-15094 GCA_037189785.1 Alphaproteobacteria bacterium | reverse complement strand
AATCCGTAATACGAATACCATGATGCAATTCGTATTTTTCTTTCAAGCCGCGCAAAATCGAAATGCTGTCTTCGACCGTTGGCTGCGACACCAACACAGGTTGGAAACGCCGCTCCAACGCCGCATCTTTTTCCACATATTTGCGATATTCGTTGAGCGTCGTTGCACCGATGCAATGCAATTGACCGCGCGCCAATGCCGGTTTCAATAAGTTCGACGCATCCATCGCACCTTCGGATTTACCGGCACCGACCAGGGTGTGCATTTCATCGATAAACAAAATGATTTCACCAGCAGCGGCTGTCACTTCCTCCAGCACCGCTTTCAAGCGTTCTTCAAATTCACCGCGATATTTTGCGCCGGCAATCAAAGCCCCCATATCAAGCGCCATGATCCGTTTATCGCGCAATGATTCCGGAATATCGCTGTTGGCGATCCGCAATGCCAAGCCTTCGACAATCGCGGTTTTACCGACACCGGGTTCCCCGATCAGCACCGGATTGTTTTTTGTCCGTCGTGACAAAACCTGGATGGTGCGGCGAATTTCTTCATCGCGCCCGATCACCGGATCAAGCTTGCCGTCGCGCGCCGCTTCGGTCAGATCACGCGCATATTTTTTAAGGGCGTTATAGGCATCTTCTGCCGTGGCGGAATCCGCTGTCCGGCCTTTGCGAATATCATTGATGGCGGCATTTAAATTTTGCGCGGTGACGCCGACGCTTTGCAAAATATCGGCTGATTGCGTGCCTTTTTCCAAGGCCAACGCCAGCAATAGCCGTTCAGCGGTTACATAGGAATCACCGGCTTTTTCAGCAATCTTTTGCGCGTTGTCAAACAGGCGGGCCGTTTCCGGCGCCATGTATAATTGACCGGCCCCGGCTCCTTCGACCTTGGGCAGGGCATTCAGTTTTCGCTCCACATCATCAAGCGCCCGCTTCGGATCGCCTCCCGCCGCCCGGATCAAACCGGCAGCCAAGCCTTCCTCGTCATCCAATAAGACTTTCAGCACATGCTCAGGGGTGAAGCGCTGATGACCGGATCGAATGGCCAGGCCTTGCGCTGACTGGATAAACCCGCGTGCCCGTTCTGTATATTTTTCAAAGTCCATAACAATACCCTCCGTGTCGAATAGGTTTTGCGCCAGCCCAAGGCCACCCCAAAGATAGAACTCGATAGTCGATCAAAGCCCTAAGTGACAATGACCGTGATCAAGTTCCCTAAAATCACGGCGTCAGGCGCAATTCGATTGCCCAATATGTAATGTTGTAATTATGCAACTGAAGGGGGGCGCACGAAAAAAACTATGGTTTGCTCAGAATTGATGGAAATCAATTAAATCTATGAGGGTTTTGTCAGCAATAATTTAACGGCAAGACCGCCGAAAATGGAGGCCACAATCCAAGATTGGAGCTCGGCCGCCCGCGGGTATCGGCGCAAGACCATCAAGACCCGTCCGGCGCTCATCCCGACCAGGGAATTGACGATAATCGCAGACACAACCACCAAACTACCGAAAATCGCCAATTGGAGTGGGATAGACCCAGCCTCGACGCGAATGAACTGCGGCAAAAAGGCGATAAAAAACAAAATTATTTTGGGATTGAGAAAGCAGGTTATGGCCCCTCGCCAGAACACCGGCCGCAAAGACGCAGGCGGGGATGTGGTCGTCGATGTAGCCTCTATCACATTTACTGTTGATAACGGCCCGGGTGATTTCAATGTTTTCCAGGCCAGCCAGAACAGATAAGCGGCCCCAAACAAACGCAAACCATCAAAGATAACCGGATAGGTCAGAACCAGGGTTGAAATACCCGCCGTCACGGCAATGACATGGACAAAGGCCCCCAGGCCGCCGCCCACAGCTGCCGCCACTCCGGCACGGCTGCCGCCGTTCAATCCGCTGCCGAGGCAGAACATCATATCCGGCCCCGGTGTGATATTAAGGACCAAAACCGCCGACATAAAAAGCATCACAGTATTGAGCGCTATGTCGGGCAGCATTCAGCCAATCCCCAATTAAACCGGGTTCTTACGCGGCCGCCCCCGACGCCGTGGGGCAGGAGCCGCGTCTTCCGTTGCAGCGGCCGTATCGGTCACAACCGGTTCGCTATTGTCATCGCCATCGCTTAAATCCAATGGCAATTCTGGGCCTTTTTCAGCGGGACGGCGGCGCCGAAGACCGTCTATGCGCGAGACTTCGGTTTTAGGCGACGACAGGAAATTCGGGGTTGACGCTTCGGTAAACCCATCGGTTGTCGGATCAGTCTCTGCCGCATCCGGACGATCTTCTTTGCGTGGGCGGCCACGGCGGCGCGGCGCGATTTCAACCGTAACACCAGGTTTAGCGGTTTCAACAGCAGGGGCCACAGGAGACGTTACTGCTGGCGTCTCAGCAGACGGCTGTGGCTGAGAGACGGCACGTTCGGTCTGTGAACGATCTGCATAACGCGGCGCCGTCACATCACGATTGTAGGGTTGATCGCCCCGAGGTTGATTATCACGGGGTTGACTATCACGGGATTGATTATCACGTGGTTGATTGGACCGGTAGGGCTGATCTGACCGGTTTTCACGCCGAAAATCCGACCGTTGATCGCGTTGATAAGGGCGCGTGTCCCGATTATTGTCCCGATTATTGTCTCGGCCTGAGTATTCACGACCTGAGTATTCACGACCTGAATATGGTTGAGAGAACGAAGCGTCGCCGCTTTCCGCTACCGGAGACGCTAAGGCTGGCTGATTTTCCAGACCTTCAAGGCCGGACGACATCAGGAACGACGGTTGGCTGTCGGGAACAGCTGGCTGTTCAAGCGACGGCATATCGCCACCCGCAGCGCGGCCTTCTCCCGCGTCATTCGCCGCCCCAGCCAATGCTGGTTGAGCCTGGTCACCCGTTTCACTATTGCCAAAATTCTCATCCCGGTCGAAATCGCGGCGCGGGTTATTCTCTGGCTCAAAAGCACCATATTCGGCAGCCAAGCGATAATAATGTTCGGCAAACTGAGCGAAAGATTCTGATAAAACACGGTCGGCTTGCTGTGCTTCACGCGCCGCTGTTTTATAGCGGTCATAGAGCTGGATCGCCGTGCCGCGTACTTTGCCTTCGGGACCTGAGCTGTCAAACTGCCGACCCAACATATTGGTCGGCTTGCGTTGGCCACGATTATTATTGTGTTGACCGCCCTGATGGTTGCGTTGATCGCCGCCCTGATGGCCTTGGCCGCCCTGATGACCACCACCTTGATGACCACCACCCATGGGCCTTTGGCCCCCATTGCGCCCGCGTTGACGGCGAGCGTTCTGACCTTTTCTCATGAAAATTTGCTTCAGCTATTTAAATTGCCGCGGCAGGCTAGTCTTACCAAGCACCAAAAATCGCTGGTGCAAGGAAAAACCACCTGGTGGCAGCGTTTTTTTCATCCAACGTGATGTTCGTGATGGTCTGGGGCCAATGCTCATCGGCGCGGCCGCACAAATCAACCGTATCAGCGGCGCTAGACTAGCGCGCGCGGTATTTTTTTCCAACCGTTATTTTATTTTTTTTGCACTGCAATTGATGACGCGGTTCACGGCCTAATAGCCAAAACAGCGCGATCGCGGCGCTCCAGCTCAGGGACCACCCAGATCGGGTCAAACCCTTGTTTCTTCAGAATTTCTGGGACAGTTTGGCCCTGGTCATAGCCAATTTCCAAAAGCAAAAGACCACCAGGTCTTAAGTTATACCAGGCCCCTGGTAATAAAGTGCGATAGGCGTCAAGGCCGTCATCGCCACCGACCAATGCGGTGATCGGCTCAAAGGCGGCGACGTCCCGATCCAGAGTTTTATAGGCTGCCGCAGTAATATATGGTGGATTGGATATAATCATATCCAAGCGCCCGTCGGATCCAGCTGCACCAGATGCAAGGGCATCGGCCCAATCCCCAACCAAGATGGATGCCCGAGCGTCAAGCCCCAGCGCCTTGGCATTGTGGCGGGCGACCCGTGCCGCCGCCTCGCTGCGGTCGATGCCGATCCCGAACGCCTGAGGAAATTCCGACAACAAGGCCAGCAGCAAACAGCCGGTCCCGGTCCCGAGATCCAGGATAAAATCTGGGGCGCCGTCGATTTTTGCCCAATCCAGGGCCGCCGCAATCAAGGTTTCACTATCGGGGCGCGGACTGAGCGTATCCGCCGTCACCTTAAAGTCGAGCCCCCAAAATTCACGATATCCGAGGATTTGCGACACCGGCTCACGGCGAAGACGACGGTCTATATAATGGTCGAATTGCTTTATCGCCTCCGCATCGGCCTGGTCGGTGTTGCGCGTCAGGAGGCTTAAGCGATCCGTCCGCATCGCCGCCGCCAGCAAGACCTGAGCATCAAGCCGTGGTGACGGTAACCCAGCAGCGTCTAATCTATGGCTGGCCGTTTGCAGCAAAGAAACGATTGTAGCGGCTTTGGTGTCAGCCATGACACACTCGCTTATCCTTCAGCAGCCATGGCCGCCAATTGTTCAGCCTGATCGTTGGCGACCAAAGCGTCGACAATTTCATCCAAAGCTTCGCCGATCATCACTTGTTCGATTTTATAGAGCGTCAAATTGATGCGGTGATCGGTCACCCGGCCTTGCGGAAAATTATACGTGCGGATCCGTTCCGAGCGATCGCCCGAACCGACTTGGCCTTTTCGCAAGGCCGACCGTTCCGCTTCGCGCCGTTGCCGTTCAATTTCATAAAGCCGCGACCGCAGCACCTTCATGGCTTTTTCTTTGTTCTTATGCTGCGATTTTTCATCTTGTTGTTGGACCGCAAGACCGGTCGGTAAGTGAGTGATGCGGACCGCACTATCGGTTGTATTCACCGATTGCCCACCCGGACCGCTGGCACGGAACACATCGATCCGCAAATCTTTTTCATCGATATGAATATCAACTTCTTCCGCTTCCGGCAGCACCGCAACCGTCGCGGCCGATGTATGAATACGCCCACCGGCTTCGGTTTCCGGCACCCGCTGCACGCGGTGGCCGCCGCTTTCGAATTTTAATTTCGCGAACACGCCGCGTCCTTTGACAGACACGATCACTTCTTTGTAACCACCGACATCGCTATCGGAAATGCTCATCGGCTCCATCGCCCAGCCTTGCAGCGCCGCATAACGTTGGTACATCCGGTAAAGATCGCCGGCGAATAACGCCGCTTCATCACCGCCGGTGCCGGCGCGAATTTCAAGGATCGCGCTTTTTTCGTCGGCGGCATCTTTCGGCAGCAACAAGATTTGCAATTCGCGTTCGCGGATCGGCAGTTGTTCTTTTAATTCGGGCAGTTCTGCTTCGGCGAGTGAGCGCATTTCGCGATCGGTATCGGAATCTTCAAGCATGGCTTCAAGATCGATCATTTCCTCGCGCAGCTTCAAAAGATTTTTGGATGCACCGACAATCGGCGTCAGATCGGCATATTCTTTGGAAAGTTTTGCAAACTCTTCGCCCGACATCTCGCCTTGGCCCATGGCGTGTTCAAGATACGCATGACGGTCGATCAATTGTACAAGTCGTTCTTTCGGTATCATCGACGGCCCTCACCCAGTACGGCCGTCAATTGATCCACGGCTACCTCATTTTGTGTGCTGTTATCAAGATCACGGACTGCAACCACACCACGCGCGAGTTCATCTTCGCCGACGATCACCGCGGCCCACGCATTCAACTTATCGGCCCGCTTCAAGCGTTTGCCCATATTGCCTTTGGCCGCCATATCGACGATCAAGCCCGCGCGCCGTAAATCATGAGCGAGTTTCAACGCGTTGGCCCCGACACCATCGCCAACCGGCACCAAAACAATCGGCCGTGGTCCAGACGGCGGTTCAGCAATCAACATCGCCAACCGTTCGATGCCACTGGCCCAGCCGATACCCGGCGTTGATTGCCCGCCCAATTGTTCGATCAACCCATCATACCGACCACCAGCCAAAACCGTACCCTGGGCCCCCAAAGCCGTGGTCGTGAATTCAAACGCGGTGTGGGTATAATAATCAAGACCACGCACCAATTTTGGATTGATCTGATAGGGGATCGACAGCGCCTCGAGCCCGGCCCGCACATCGGCAAAAAATGCGGCGGCGCTATCATTCAAATAATCACTCAGAAGCGGCGCATCGACCACCAACTTGCGATCACCGTCATCCTTTGAATCCAACACACGCATCGGATTACGATCCAAACGCGCGCGGCTGTCTTCGCTCAAATCATTTTCATATTTTTTGAAATACGTGATCAGTGCTTCACGGTAGCGCGTGCGGCTTTCGATATCGCCCAACGAATTTAATTCGAGCGTCACTTTATCGCCAAGGCCAAGATCGCATAACAGATCATAAGCCAAAGCCAAGACTTCAACATCGGCTTGCGGTTCGGCCACACCCAACACTTCGATGTCCAGTTGATGAAACTGCCGCAAGCGTCCCTTCTGCGGGCGCTCGTGACGGAACATCGGCCCCCAGCCATAAAATTTGCACGGCGCGTCTTGGCTCAATCCGTTTGAAATAAACGCCCGGGCAATACCCGCCGTATATTCCGGCCGTAACGTGATGCTGTCGCCACTGCGATCTTCGAACGTGTACATTTCCTTGGTCACCACATCGGTGGTGTCGCCCAAAGATCGTTTGAACACTTCGGTGAATTCAAAAATCGGCGTGGCGATTTCATGATGACCATAGCGTTCCGCCACCTGCCGGAACACATCCGTAATATAGCGGAAGCGGCGGGCATCAAATCCGTCGGCGGAGGTCGGCAAAATGTCATGGGTGCCGCGCACCGGTTGCAGTCGCGTCACGGGTATCTCCATTTCTGTCGCTAAGAAGCTTGGGCGAGTTTTCTATTTTCTGCGTCGATTTCGGCAGCGCGTTTTTCGACGAGCTCCACCACATGATCGACAATTTTCGCGTCATCGATTTTGTGATCGGCAATGCCGGAAACATAAACCATGTGGTTGCCATTGCCGCCGCCGGTCAAACCGATATCGGTTTCACGGGCTTCGCCGGGACCGTTCACAACACAGCCGATGATCGATAACGTCAACGGTGTCGTAATATGCGCGAGGCGTTGTTCCAACACTTCGACCGTTTTAATCACTTGAAACGCTTGTCGGGCGCAAGACGGGCACGAGATGATCCGCACCCCACGATGACGCAGGCCCAGCGACTTCAACATCTCAAATCCGGCTTTGACCTCCTCGACCGGATCAGCGGACAGCGACACACGGATGGTGTCACCGATCCCAGCCCATAATAAGGACCCGATCCCGATCGAAGATTTGACTGTCCCCGCGCGCAGGCTGCCCGCTTCGGTGATCCCGAGATGGAGCGGGTAATCGCAAGCGTCGGCGAGCCCCTGGTAAGCGGCAACAGCCAAGAATAAATCAGAGGCTTTGACGCTGATCTTGAAATTGGTGAAATCGTTGTCTTCAAGAATGCGCGCGTGATCGAGCGCGCTTTCGACCATGGCTTCGGGGCACGGCTCGCCGTATTTCTCAAGAAGATGCTTCTCGAGCGACCCGGCATTGACACCGATCCGCATCGAACAGCCATAGTCCTTAGCGGCTTTGACCACTTCGCGCACCCGCTCGGCCGAGCCGATATTGCCAGGGTTGATCCGCAGGCAGGCGGCGCCGGCCTCAGCCGCTTCAATGGCGCGCTTATAATGGAAATGGATATCGGCCACCACCGGCACCTTGGCGGCCTTGACGATCTCGGCGAGCGCCGCGGTCGACTCCTCGTCGGGGCAGGACACCCGTACGATATCGATCCCGACATCTTCCAATTCACGGATTTGATTGATGGTGGCCCGAGCGTCCGAGGTCAGCGTATTGGTCATCGACTGCACACTGATCGGCGCATCCCCGCCGACCGGCACATTGCCGACGAAAATTTGCCGACTTTTACGGCGGTGAATATCGCGATAGGGGCGAACGCTCATCTCGCAGGTATCTCGCTAGGCCTTACTGTCCGTCTGTGGCCACAATCCATAAAACGCCCGCCATAAACCACCCGGGCAAGGACGCGGGCAAAATCGGCCCTACCATGCTCAAATCCCTCGCCAAGTGCAAGAGGAATGGCCAGGAATTTCGCAGCTGCCACATTATAGCGGCAGAATCAGTATGGAATCAGCGTTGCAGCGTGGTCTTCAACATAGCGACATCAAGCTTGATGTCGCGGCGGACCGCACCGATCGGGCCCAATTGACCAAAAACTTCGCCATCGATCAGGAACTCAAGCGCCCCGGCATTGCCGGTCATCATCTTAAATCCTTGATTTGCTGGAGCTTTTAGCGTCTCTCCGGCTTTCAGGATTTTCTCGACCACGGTCTTATCATCCGGTCCTTCAATACGGATCCAGGCATCGGCCGTAGCTTTGAGGGTAATGCCGCCGCCTTCACCAGCCATATCCGCCGCCGCAACCGGTGCCGTTTGATCGCCAACGACCGCGTCTGTCGGGGTTGTGGCCGTCGTAGCATCACCTGCAGCCAGCGCCGTTTCATTTGCGACATCACTGGGGGTTTCGGTCACGGCAGGAGTCATGGGCGCGGCAAAGGCCGGTTGTTGTGGGGCCGCCACGGGCTCATCGCGCACCGCAAGAGCCGTAATTTCAGGGCGCGGTTTAGCCACGGCTTCAAGGCTGCCGACGTCTTTCTCAGAAAAACTATACCAAGCCCCATAAACCGCCAGACACAATACGGCGGCCAGCCCAACCAAAGCCTTGCCGGGGATCCGCGGGTCATTCAACGGCTCGGGGAATACCAAAGGGGCCTCAAGCGGGCGGGCTTGGCCCGATTCTTTGAGCCGTTCGACCAAAACGCCGGCATCCAAACCGAGATAATTGGCATAGGTCCGTAAAAAGCCGGCCGCATAAATGACGCCCGGCAATTTATCGTAATCATCCGTTTCCAAAGCTTCGAGCAGGTGAGGGCGGATGCGTAATTCGGTCGCAATGTCTACGAGGGGTTTGGCACCCCGCGCCAAGCGCGCCTTGCGCAATACGCCGCCCAAGGTTTGCGGCTCGTCATCATCGCTATCGTATAAAGTTTGATCTTGGTCAGCAGAAGGGTCAAAATCACCTGAAACTTCAATGTCTTCATCAAATTTCGCAGGGCTATCGAAGACCTCATCCCTTGTCACATCGACGCTTAACTCTGCAGCTGGAGTCGGGGCTTCCGGCACGCCCGTGTTTACCAGGGCCGGTTCGAACGGTAATTCTCCGTTTTCGCGTTGGGACAAGGACTGTACCATAGCCGCCTCTCTTTAAACTTTACCCTACCACAGTTAAGGCCGTCATTCCTCCCGGAGTTCGCGGCCAGGACCTGTTTTGCGGCAAATCCGCCTCGTCTCGTGTTGCCCCCAAACGAAGGGTTAAGCATCCCCAATGACGAAACGGATGACCCGCCTGGTTGTACAGGCCTCACCCGCGAATTATTAACCATGAGAGTCAACAAAAGATTAAAGGTCGGAGTCAATAGGAAAATCAAATTTCCCTGATTTTTCTAGGGATAAGACTTTTTTGTTACAAAACTACTCCATGATCATGGGCGTAAGCCATGAGCCGACCGCGTACACTACGGTCACCAAGCAACAAAAGATCCTTCATATAGGTCTCGAGCGATCCAAGAGTTAAACTTCTGACCATCATTTTAACTGGACCGATCGAGGCCGAAGAAATTGACAACCGCCTGAGTCCGAGTCCAATCAGCGCCATTGCTTCGAGGGTCTTACCGCCAAGCTCCCCACAGAAGGTTACGGGCACACCGTGACGATGTGCCGTCGAGATAATGTGATGGAATAGCGACAACGCAGGTGGCGACAATAAATCATAGCGGCTGCCGACTTTGGGGTTGCCGCGATCGGCCGCAAAGAAAAACTGCATCAGGTCATTGGAACCGATAGAAATGAAATCGACATGAGCCAGCAATGGTTCAAGATGCCAGGCCAGCGACGGCACTTCGACCATAGTGCCGATCCGCACTTTGGTCGGTAGATCCAATCCCATTCTTTGCCGCCGTTCGATTTCTTTATCGACGATGGCGCGGGCCGCCCGATACTCGGCCAACTCGGCAATCATTGGAAACATGACATTCAACCCACGCCCGACCGCCGCTTCCAATAACGCGCGAATTTGATATCGCAACAATGCCGGACGATCGAGCGCAACCCGGATCGCCCGCCAGCCTAAAGCCGGATTTTCTTCCTCATCCCGTGCCATGAAAGACACCGGCTTGTCGCCGCCGATATCGAGCGTGCGAAACACCACCGGGCGGTCTTCCGCCGCTTGCAAAACTTGGGAATAATATTCGATCTGGGTTTCAAGCCGCGGCATTTGCGCCCCGACCATAAATTGAAACTCTGTCCGGAACAGTCCGATCCCTTTGGCGCCCGTGCGTTCCAATTGCGGCAGATCGATACCAAGACCCGCATTCATGAGAAGCTCGATCTCGGTGCCGTCGACAGTCGTCGACGGCGCGTCCCGGAGCGCTTCATATTGCGCCGTCCGTTCCGTCCGCGCAGCAACGGTTTCTTGATAAGATTGAACGATTTCAGCCGACGGCGAGATATAAATCCACCCCGCATCGCCATCGATCACCACAAGCTCGTCCGACGTAATGCGGTTCACCACATCGCCCGCTTGCCCGACCAAGGGAATGCCGAGCGCCCGCGCCACAATGGTGACATGAGCCATGGCCGATCCATCTTGCAAAATCACACCGCGCAATTTGGAGCGATCATATTCCAAAAGCTCTGCCGGGCCCATGCTGCGGGCCAAGACAATTGCATCGTCGGGGAGGGAGTCGCTCGCCGCCGTGCCAAGTTTTCCGGCCAAGTGACGATTGAGACGATTGGACAAATCATCCAAGTCGCCCAGACGTTCCCGCAAATATGCATCCGATGTTTTTTGCAGCCGTGCCCGGTTTTCAATTTGCACCCGCTCCACAGCCGCTTCCGCCGTCAATCCGCTGGCGATCGCATCATGGATGCGTTGCTGCCACCCACGATCGGACGCGAACATTTTATAGACATCGAGGATTTCGCGATGCTCGCCGCTTTTCATGTCCTCGGCGCTCATCAAGCGATCAATTTGCTGATGCAGTCCGGCGAACGCACGATTCAAGCGTTCGATTTCTTCATCGGGATCACGCGCCACGTGATCGTGAATTTCAATGATCGGTTCATGCAGAACAGCGCGACCAATGGCGATGCCTTCGGCCAAAGTCAGGACTTCGAAACTTGGCGTCGCCGCCCGTTCCAAAGTGGCCGAAACTTCCTCGGGGCGTACCAATTCGCTCGACCCGACCAATTCCGCCAACACCATAGCGACGGTCTGCAACGCTTCGGCTTCTTCTTCGGAATAGTGACGTTGCGTACGGTTCTGCACCACCAACACGCCAACCACACGACCGGCGCGCAGGATCGGCACGCCCAACAGCGACTGATAAACTTCTTCGCCGGTTTCCGGTTTATAGACGAACTTCGGATGGGTTTGCGCGTTCGATAAATTGAGCGGGGTGCCGGTGGCCGCAATTTCACCGACCAGACCTTCGTGGAACCGCAATCGTGTTTTGTGAACGGCTTCTTTTTTCAAGCCTTCGGTCGCAAACAACTCGAGAATCTCACCGCCGCGGGCGACATAAATCGAGCACACTTCCGAGACCATATTGGCGGCGATCAATCGCACGACAGCGTCAAGCCGCCGATCCGGCGGGGCAGGACTCGCCATCACCTCGCGCAGGCGTCGCAACAATACCCGTGGTCCACCGACGGCGCCTGTCAAAGTCTTCGAGCTCCCACCTTGAAGCCTGCCCTTGTGAAACCCGGTGTCGTCCACACCGGCAGTCGTCCAGACAGAAATCGTTCAGCGTTCAAGAAAGTCAACAGCCTGGGCAACCAACTCAGCAATGATATCGGCCGTCGGCTGTATTTTGGTTACGAGACCAACGCTTTGTCCCGCCATCAATGATCCATCGTCTATATTGCCGTCAACGACTGCCCGTCGCAATGCACCAGCCCAGAAATGTTCGATTTCAAGCTGAGCTTGCTCCTGATTGAGCTCTCCTGCCTGGAATCGTGCAATAACGGCACGCTGCATTTCCATGAAACGCTCTGTCGCCGCATTTTTCAAGGCACGCACTGGGATAACTGGAAAGCGCGCATCCAACTGAACCGACGGCACCGCTTCCCGCGCCGCGCCGCGCAAGAACGCTTGCTTGAAATTGTCATGGGCAATGGATTCTGTCGCACAAACAAACCGTGTCCCAAGCTGACAGCCGGCCGCACCCATTTCAAGGTAAGCGGCCAAAGCTTCGCCACGACCGATGCCGCCGGCCACAAACACCGGCACATCACGGATATGCGGCAAAATTTCCTGAGCCAAAACATTCAGCGATACCGGACCGATATGGCCACCGGCTTCGGAGCCTTCGATCACGATTGCATCAACACCCGACCGCACCAATTTTTTTGCGATCACCAAAGCCGGGGCAAAACAAACGACCTTCGCCCCGTGACTTTTGATCCGGGTAATCGCGTCGCCTGGTGGCAAACCGCCTGCCAAGACCACATGGCTGACCCCAAGCTTGCCGCAGACATCAATCAAATCCAGCAAACGCGGGTGAAGCGTAATAAGATTGACGCCAAACGGCTGGTCGGTCAGAGTCCGGGTCGCACGGATTTCCGCATCCAACATATCCGGCATCATGCTGCCGGACGCCAACACACCAAATCCGCCAGCGTTAGAGATCGCCGCCACAAGATTATGTTCGGACACCCAGGTCATGGCGCCGCCGAGAATAGCCGTGCGTGTTCCGAAAAAATCCCGACCTGCCGCCCACAACGCATTTAAACGGGCGAAGCCTGGCCGCGCCTCAAGCGCGGAGAAGGAAGCGACTTGGGCTTGGCTGCTCATGCGTGATCCGATCCGTTCTTAGCCGTCGAGCCCGTAGGCCGTATGCAAGCTACGAACCGCGAGTTCAGCATATTTGGCATCGATCAAGACACTGACCTTGATTTCCGAAGTCGAGATGACTTGAATATTGATGCCGTTTGCAGCCAATGTTTGGAACATCGTGGCCGCGACACCGGCATGACTACGCATACCAACCCCAATGACCGAAACCTTGACCACGTTTTTATCGGCGGTTAGGCGCTCAAACGCAAAATCCGCACGATTGTCTTCGATCACGCCGATGGCGCGTTCCAGATCACCGGCCGGAATGGTAAACGTCAGATCGGTCCGCAAACCGTCCATCGAGACATTTTGCACAATCATGTCGACATTGATATTGGCATTGGCCAACGGCGTAAAAATACCACCGGCAATGCCCGGTTTATCGTCAACACCCACCAAAGTGACTTTTGCTTCATTGCGGGAATAGGCGATCCCGCTGACGACCTGTTGTTCCACGATTTCTTCCTCATCTACAACGAGAGTGCCCGGTTTGTCCTCGAAGCTCGTCAGCACCTGGACACGGACGCGATGGTTCATTGCCATTTCTACGGAGCGGGTCTGGAGAACCTTGGCCCCTAACGAGGCCATTTCCAGCATTTCCTCATACGTGATTTTGTCGAGTTTCTTGGCTTCCGGCACGATCCGCGGATCGGTGGTATAGACACCATCCACATCGGTATAAATATCGCAGCGATCGGCCTTCAACGCTGCCGCCAAGGCCACCGCCGAGGTATCCGAGCCGCCACGCCCCAGAGTGGTGATGCGGTTGTCCGGCCCGATCCCTTGGAACCCGGCGATCACTGCGACCTGACCATCCCGAAGCCGCTTATCAAGCTCGGTGGTTTCAATGCCTTCGATCCGAGCGCTGCCGTGAACGCCGCTGGTGCGCAGCGGGATTTGCCACCCAAGCCATGACCGCGCCGAAATCCCGAGGTCCTGCAGCGCGATAGCCAACAGACCGGAGGTGATTTGCTCGCCGGCGGCAACCACCGTGTCATATTCCCGCGCATCATGCATCGGAGCAATTTCTTTAGCGTAACCAACAAGTTGGTCCGTCGTCCCCGACATCGCTGACACGACGACGGCAACTTCGTGGCCTTCATCCACGGCTTTTTTAATACGCAGAGCGACGTTTTTGATACGCTCACTATTCGCGACCGACGTTCCGCCGAATTTTTTGACAATACGCGCCATTGGGTCCGTTCCGAGGGGCCTGCCCGTGATATTTTTACCGATGGCGCCCGCACCTAAGCCGCAGCACCAGTTCTAAATCGCGCGTATTCATAAAGCCTCGGCCGTCGCGGCGCAAGAGGCTAGAGCCCGCCCGCACCCGCAACCACCCGCAACCGTATGGAACGATCCAAACTTGGCGGCGATCTCCGAAGCCGCTATGGTGGCCAGAGATCACGGCCTTTAAGCACGGCCTTTAAGATTGTCTGTTTTTAGGCCTCTTTCTGATCCTAACCCATGGTCGGGCCAAGGATACGAGGGTGAAAGGTGGAGACCAGCGGTGAGTGCAGCGCCCATAGATTTCGATCAAACCGTCGACCCGGAAGACGTCGCCCGGTTCAGCGCCATCGCCGAAGACTGGTGGTCGCCGACCGGCCCGTTTGCCCCGCTGCACCGCCTAAACCCGACCCGGGTTGCCTATTTAAGGGCGGCCATCAGCCATCATTTTGGTCGTGATGCGCAAACAATCCGGCCTTTGGACGGGATAACTTTGATCGATGTCGGCTGTGGCGGCGGCTTGATTTGTGAGCCCATGCGGCGGCTTGGTGCCACCGTGACCGGCCTGGACGCTGCCGAGCGCAGCATCGCCATCGCTCGCGCCCATGCTGAAACCCAGGGTTTGACCATTGACTATCGCGCCGCGTCTGCGGAAACAGTGGCCGAAAACGGGGCATTGTTCGATGTCGTATTATCTTTGGAAGTGATCGAGCACACGGCCGATCCCAGCCATTTCCTAAAAACCCTGGCACGGTTGGTAAAACCAGGGGGGATCGTCATCCTGTCGACCCTTAACCGCACCGCAAAGTCTTATATGATGGGCATTGTCGGCGCCGAATATATCCTGCGCTGGGTGCCGCGCGGCACCCACAATTGGCAGCAGTTCATGCGACCGTCGGAATTATAGGC
>JBBCIP010000144.1:0-2302 GCA_037189785.1 Alphaproteobacteria bacterium | reverse complement strand
ACGTTTCACCCTACAGAATCCCTCTAATAAACCCGTAGAACGTATTATTGAAATCGGCTATCCCGCCATGGATCAGGTGGAGTTTTTTCGGCCGAGTGCTTTGTCACAGAGTGATGATGAACGCTATGATCGTCAGGTTACGGGCGATAGTGTTGTTGGTCGGCAGGTCGACATCCGTAGTATCCATGCATTGTATCGGGTCGTTGTGCCGGCTTTGAGTGAGCAGACATATTATATTCGCTTATCCGGTGATAGCACCATTACATTTGATATATCAATTCACGAACCGATGGGGTTTATTGACCAGGAAGCGGTCAGATTTGATAGCTCGGCGTTGTTCTTCGGAATTATGATTGCGGCAATTATATATAGCTTATCAATATATGCAGTGATGCGTGATGAAGCTTATTTGTTGTTTGCGTTGTTTTTGATTGGGGCGACAACCTATCAAGCGTCTATGTGGGGGTATTTGACGTTTTACCTATTACCTGAGACCTCCTGGCTTGTGAATTTATGTACGATTACATCCTTAAGTCTATTGGTCATCACGTTGGTGCAGTTTTCAAGTTACTTTCTGGAGTTAAAGCAGAAGTCGGTATTGATGTATCGCGCGGGAATTGTGTTGCAGGCAGCTGCGGCAGTTTTCATTTTTGTCAGTCTCATAGATTACCACACGGCTATTTTTTTGCTGATGGCAACGGCGGCCATCGGGGTTGTTGCTGCCTTGATTGCTTCTGTTGAATTATGGCGTAAGGGGATTGTATACGGGAAAATATTTACACTTTGTTTGGCAGCATATGCCGCCTTTCACGCGGCTTATTCTTTGGAGCGGATTGGTGTCATTGAGTTAAAAGACACATTGGATGGCGTATTTAAGATTGGTTTTTCCATCATTGCCTTACTTTTTATATTAGTATTTGCGGATCGATTCCGGCGTACGACCTATCAGAATGAGGTGGATTTAAAAGCCGCGCGCGATGACGCTATTACGGCGTCTCGAACAAAATCAAAATTTCTGGCAACCATGAGCCATGAATTGAGAACGCCGTTGAATGCGGTCATAGGATTTTCTGATATTATCGCTTCTGAAACACTTGGCCCGATAGGTCATCCAAAATATAAAGAATATGCGCGCGACATCAAAGAGTCCGGAGCACACCTTCTTTATATCATTAATGATCTCTTGGAGATTTCGCGGATAGAAGCTGAGCGTATCGTGCTAGATGAACAACAAATCGTTGTTTCAGATCTACTAAGACGATGCACGCGGATAGTTGACGGACGAGCTCAACAAAACAGTATCACTATACATAGGGCGGATGTTCCCAAAGTACCATATTTGACGGGTGATGAAACGCGCCTTCAGCAAGTTATTATCAATTTGCTGTTTAATGCCGTAAAATTCACGCCGCCTGGAGGACATATTTATATTTCAGCGACGATTAGTCCCGCGGGTGAGTATGAAATAACAATACGCGATACCGGCATTGGGATTGCACCGGAAGATCAACAGAAAATATTAGAACCTTTTATTCAAATTGCGCCCCACCTAACACGTCATCATGGTGGTGTGGGATTGGGGCTTGCCATTGCAAAATCTATTGTTGACTTGCATGGCGGAAAAATGAGGATTGACAGTGATCTTGGGAAAGGAACAACATTTGTCTTGTCCTTCCCCAAAGATCGCGTTGTGAAGTAATAAAATTATTTTATCAAGTTGTCCGATATACTGCAGGCTGCGGGGCCCATAAGCACGACAAATAATGTCGGCATAATGAAAATAATCAAAGGGACCGTCATAATTGCAGGAAGACGGGCAGCTTTCTCTTCAGCGCGCATCATCCGCTCATGACGGAATTCTGCCGACAAGACACGCAGGGATTGCGCCAAAGGTGTACCATATTTTTCTGCTTGGCTCAGTGTCGCGGTTACAGCTTTTACGGCTGGCAGCGTGACGCGGTTGGCCAAATTCATGAGAGCCGTACGCCGTTCAGGAAGGAATCCAAGTTCGATAGATGTGAGGCCAAATTCGTCGGCAATTTCAGGGCAACCACGTTCGTTCTCACGCGCTACCCGCTGTAAAGCGGCATCAAGAGTAAGACCGGCTTCGGCGCAGATGACGAGCAAGTCAAGCGCATCGGGGAGCCCTTTGCGAATGGCGTCTTGCCGCCTTTGGATAAGATTTTTCAATATAATATCCGGGGCCATGGACGCCCCCAGCATACTTCCCACAACCGCCAGAAGTTTAGTGATCGTGCTCCATTCGAACAATTGGAGACCATAGACAAGAATAAGAGCCGTC
>JBBCIP010000143.1:0-14493 GCA_037189785.1 Alphaproteobacteria bacterium | reverse complement strand
AACGAACTCGACGAACTATTTAATAAATACATACAGATCCCGAATGGCGATATCAGAGCTGAAATGATAGAGCAACTAGTTAAAAATCTAGCCTCCACTATCGCTATGACATCTGGTGGCGACGAAAAGCATTTTAACGCTTTACTCGAAGGTGCAGCGGCTCATTTATATAGAGAGGCATCTGATACGCTTATGTTCGCTAAGATGATTGGAGCTAAGACATGAACCAGTTGTTGACCGAAGATAGATTTATGAGGCTTCGAGAGGTCACGCAAAAAACCAGCCTTTCGAGAACCACCATCTATAGAAAAATAAAGCATGGTGATTTCCCAAGCTACGTAAAACTTGGGCAATTATCCGTCTGGCGTGAATCCGCTATCAATAAATGGATGGATTCTGTGTCAGGGCAGCAAAACTGATGCGGGCGGCATGTCTTTAAACAGCATGTCCGCCCAAACCTGCGCCAACTCTCTACGGCGCTTTAAATGACTTGACCGGTTATAGACAGCTTCGACCTTATCCTTAATCACATGCGCCAACATTGAATCTATAATCTGTTGTTCTCGCGGGAACGCCTCGTTCATGACCGTTGAGAATGTTGACCGCCACCCATGCGGCACATGGCGCGAATAATACCCGGCCCGATTTAATAAATAGCCCAGCGCATTTTCAGACATTGGCTTCTGAGAGCTTCTTGAGCTTGGCAAAACAAAGTCGCAGCGGCCATGGAGCGTCTTAAGGGCTTGGATCACTTCCACAGCTTGGGTTGATAACGGCACCACATGCTCGCGCTTCTTGCCCTTGGCGCCCTTCATCCGTTCTGCGGGTATCCTCCACAATGGTTCATCACCATCCAAATCTTCAAATTCAGGCCACCTCGCCCCACGTAGCTCCGACGATCGCACAACGGTCAGGGCCAGCAGCCGCAAACCCAGCATTGTCGCCGGGTGCGCATTGGTCGCCTCGGCGGCTTTCAGGATCTTACGGGCTTCGTCTAGGTCGGTGACAGCCGGTTGCTTCTCCTGGATCTGCGGGGCCATCGCCCCCTTAATAATCGCCGCAGGGTCTGCGTCCCCCTTCCCGGAAGCAATGGCATAGACAAAGACCGCCGACATGCGCTGCCTGATCTTCCGGGCGATGACCAGCGCCCCTCTGCCCTCTATGCCACGGATCAGATCCAGAACCTGGGGCGGTGTTATGTCCTTTATATTGTGCTGGCCAAGCTCCTCAAAGACCTCGGCTTCAAGGCTCTTGATAATCCGGGCCGCGTGCTCGTCTGACCACTTTGCACTTTGGATTTTATGCCACTCGCGTGCGATCGTCTCGAACTTCTGCGCCTCGTCGGCTCCATCAGCCTTGTATTTGAATAAGCCCGGGTCGCGGCCATTGGTTAGCATTTGCCGCGCCCAATCCCGCTTTGATCTGGCATCGCCCAAACTAACATCTGGATACTTGCCCAAGGAGAGGAGCTTTTCTTTGCCGCCAAATCTATATTTCAGGCGCCAAAGCTTACCGCCAGATGGGCTGACATAAAGATGGAGCCCGCCACTATCCGAAAGCTTATAGGCTTTACTCGCTGCTTTGGCTTTTCTAATGGCCGCATCGGTCAACATGAAATACCCCCAAGCCGTTTTTTTAATACCCCCAAAAGTACCCCCAAGCGCATGGGCTTGAGAGATCCAAGTTGGTACGGGTTGGGACGATATAATCAAGAATTCTGGGGAAAATCAAAGAAAATGGTTCAGCCTGTTTCGGGCTGAACCATGTCCTTGGTGCCCACGGCCGGACTCGAACCGGCACGGAAGTCGCCTTCCGAGGGATTTTAAGTCCCTTGCGTCTACCAATTCCGCCACGTGGGCGCGTGAATTGAGGGCTTGATATGGCACGAAAGCACGGCGCTGACAACTATCGAGTTTGTCTTTCGCAAAAACCGTCAAAAATGAGGTTAACCGATCTAGCCACTTGGTTCATAAGGAGGATTGTCGGACCACGCTATCCAGCGGCCTCTTGCGGGGCCTCGCCATCGTGAACCTCCAAGCCATCCAGAATCAGGGCCGCCCGCAGATCGTCAACCGCCGCCCCCAAACGCTCGCCATCGACCGACCGCAGCACCAAACTGGCTCCGAATCGCTCCCTGGTTCCAAAGGGATAGCTACCGATTGCAACATCCGGATAATTATCCTGCACCCGCCGTAAGGTTGCCGCCATGCGCGACTCCCCGGCAAACACATGAACGGCAGCCGACAGCACTTTGCGGCCGCTGCGCAGTCGGTCCCTTAGGTCTTCCAGCATGACCTGCATGACCTTGGGGATACCGGCCAGTACAAACACATTGCCGATGGCGACCCCAGGCGCCCCACTCAACGGGTTACGGATAAGCGTCCCACCTTCCGGCACCCGGGTCATCCGCCGCCGTCCGTCGTTCATTGGGCCGGTCAGCATGGCCATCAGCTGAGCTTCGGCCTCGGCGTTATAGTGGATCGGCACGCCAAAGGCTTCGGCCACGCAATCCACCGTTATATCGTCATGGGTCGGGCCGATCCCGCCCGTCGTGAAAACATAGTCATAAGTGACGCGCAGGCTATTCAAGCTCTCGATGATGACCTTGGCCACATCGGGCACAACCCGCGCTTCTCTAAGCTCAATCCCATGGTCATTCAACCACGTCGCCAAATAACCCAAATTGGCGTCCCGGGTCCGCCCCGACAAGATTTCATCGCCGATGATAAGAAGGGCTGCGGTTACGCGATCCGTCGTTACCTGTGTTGATTGGCGATTGGTCATGATGTCCCTGCTCTGCTCTCGCCACAATGCCCAGCTTATTGCTTTAGCGGCCAAGGACCGTTAAATCCACGGCCATGAAATTCGAGAGCACACTTATTCCGGGCCGCTTGGTCAAAAGATATAAACGCTTCCTCGCCGATGTCGAGCTTGAGAATGGGGCGTTGATAACCGCCCATTGCATGAACTCGGGCTCCATGATGGGGCTGGCGGCCCCGGGGAGTCGCGTTTGGCTGTCGCCGGCCACCAATCCGGATGCCAAATTGCGTTATAAATGGGAAATCGTCGAAATTGACGGAACGTTGGTCGGCATCAACACCGGGCATCCCAATAAAATCGCCGCTGCCGCTATCGCGGGTGGCGACATTCCCGAACTCAGCGGCTATGCCACGATCAGACGGGAAGTCAAATACGGCACCAATTCCCGGATTGATCTATTACTGGAAGACGATAACGGAAAGCGCCCCCCCGCTTATGTGGAAATTAAAAATGTCACGTTGAAACGGGGGCTTGGCGCCGAATTTCCAGATGCGGTCACAGAACGAGGCGCCAAACACCTGCGAGAATTGGCAGAAATCGTGAAATCTGGCGGCCGCGCGGTCATGTTCTATATTGCGCAACGGAACGATTGCCCCCATTTCTCATTGGCAGAAGATATCGATAAACGCTATGCCGAGGCATTCCGGGCGGCCCGGGACAGTGGCGTTGAGGCCATTGCCTATTCCTGTGATGTCTCCCCCCAGGAAATACGTATTGCCAAGGCTATGCCGATACAGATTAACTAAGCGCCAGATGCTACATTACAGGCGACAGACGAAAGGCCACCGCGATGACATATGTACAGGCAGCAGACGCCCCATTGACGGCGACCCAGGCTATAAAACTCCATAGCCCTGCCGATTTCGAAGGCATGCGCAAAGCTGGCCGCCTCGCCGCGGAAACACTTGATTTCATTACGCCTTATGTAAAAATCGGGATATCCACGGACGAGCTGAACACGCTCTGCCACGACTTCATCATCGACAACGGCGGCGTACCGGCTCCGCTCAATTATCGTGGTTTTCCGAAATCTGTCTGCATCTCCATCAATCACGTCGTCTGCCATGGCATCCCCGGCGATCGCCGTCTGAAGGATGGCGATGCCCTCAATATCGACGTTACCGTCATTGTTGATGGCTGGCATGGCGATCACAGCCGCATGTATACGGTCGGTGACGTCCCGGTCAAAGTCCGCCGTTTGATCGACGCGACCTATGAATGCTTGATGCGCGGTATTGCTGTGGTAAAGCCCGGGGCCCGCTTAGGCGATATCGGCCACGCCATTCAAACCTATGCCCATGCCCAACGCTATAGCGTGGTCGAAGTCTTTTGTGGCCATGGTCTTGGCCGTATTTTCCACGATGCCCCGAATATTCTGCATTACGGCCGCCCCGGCACCGGACCAGAATTTAAGGAAGGCATGTTTTTCACCATCGAGCCGATGATTAACCTTGGTCGGGCCGATGTGAAGGTTCTTGACGATGGCTGGACCGCCGTCACCAAAGACCGTCAACTGTCGGCCCAGTTCGAGCACAGCGTCGGCGTCACCAAAGACGGGGTCGAGATTTTCACCGCATCACCAAAAGGGCTCCACAAACCGCCTTACGCCCTATAATCTGCTACAATTGGGGACGCTTACGGGGGGTAAGCAGTGGCAGATTTACACGACGGCGGTGACGAACCGCATTACCTTGGCCATCGTCAAAGGCTACGGGAGCGTATGCTCGAGCAGGGCCCCGACGCCATGGCCGATTACGAATTGCTTGAACTTCTGCTCTGTTACGCTATTCCCCGCCGCGATATGAAGCCACTGGCCAAGGATTTAATCCGTCGCTTTGGCAGCGTCGGTTGTGTCTTCAGCGCAAGCCCCGATCGTTTGACCGAAGCCGGGCTCAAGGACCACACCATTGCCTTGCTCAAAACGGTACGGGCCGGGGCGCTGGCCATGCAACGCGAAGATATTCTGGAACAACCCGTGATCAGTTCCTGGAAAGCATTGCTCGGCTATTGTCGCTCGGCCATGGCTTACGAAGCGAATGAGCAATTCCGCATTTTATTTCTTGATAAGAAAAACACGTTGATCGCAGACGAAGTGCAGCAAAAAGGCACCGTCGATCAAACCCCGATCTATCCACGGGAAGTCATCAAACGCGCCCTCGAGCTTGGCGCTACAGCCTTGATCTTAGTCCACAATCACCCAAGCGGCGACCCAACACCATCACGCGAAGATATCGACATGACGCGCGAGGTGAAGGATGCCGGCCATAAATTGGGGATCGCCGTCCATGACCATTTGATCATTGCCAAGCGCGGCCATGTCAGCTTCAAAAGCTTGGGTTTGATCTAAACAAAATCTTGTTGTGCCACAAAGAATTGACACAGATGCTCCCGATCCCTACTCTGCGCCACAATTGGGAAAAGGTTTACCGGTTATGCACCACCCATCGACATCGCGCCTTCCTTTGATCGCGGCATTGATCGCGATGATGGCGCATGCTTTGGTGGCACTTACTCCGGCGCGGGCGATGACAGCCCCTGACACGGAACTGTCGCTGACCCAAGCTTTGGCGGTGGTGTGTACCGCTGACGGGGCGATGACCGATAACGGCCTGACCCATCAATGCGGCCATTGCACTCTTTGCCCTGCGGCATCCGTGAAACTGCCGGACCTGCTTCTTGTCGCTATTATTTTTGCGACCGACGACAAACCGGCCTCCTGGCATATCCTCCATTCTACACTCCCCGACACAGCGCCCCTGCCGTTTGAGCGGCCACCAGGTCAAGCGCCGCCAGCATCTCTCCGCATCGCTTAAGTCAAAACACATTTTGTATTTTCGACCCGCCGACCGGTGTTATGCCGACAGGAGGTGTCGTTCCAAGCGTATGGAGATAATCCGAATGAGATCGGAAATATTATTATTGTCCACGGCTATTGCGCTCTGTCTCTTTCACTCGGCAAGTTACGCCGAAGCCGAGGCAGAAGCCAATTCAACCCGCGAAGAAGTATTGGTCATCGGCCGCCATCTCGGCAGTTTGACGGCGCCGTCCATTGATGACGCAACAAAGTCTATCGAACGCACACCAGGTGGCGTCGCCTTGGTTCCGGCGGAAGCTTTTGCCGATAGATATGCCCTTAATCTTCAAGATATGTTGGCCAACACCCCGGGCGTGTTTGCTAAGCAACGCTTTGCCGAAGAAGTCCGCTTGTCGATCCGCGGGTCAGGTTTATCGCGCAGTTTTCATATGCGTGGTATTAAACTGCTGCAAGACGGCGTGCCGATAACCTTGGCCGATAATTCCACCGACTTCCAAGAAGTCGACCCCGCAACCTTGCGGTATGTGGAAGTTTACAAAGGTGCCAATGGCCTAAGATTTGGCGCCGCCAATCTCGGTGGTGCCATCAATTTCGTCATGCCGACCGGACGCACAGCCACCTCGCCAGCTTTTTTCAGTATCGAAGGCGGCAGCTTTGAAACGCTCCGTTTGCATGGGCATTACGCCTATGCAGACGACAGCATGGATGCGTTTGTAGCCGGAACGGCATCACACTCCGAAGGATATCGTGATCATAGCACCCAAAACAATAAACGACTGTTCGGCAACATCGGCTTCAAATTAAACGACACCGCCGAAACGCGGTTCTATCTCGCATTCAATAACATTAATCAAGATATGCCGGGCTCCCTCTCCCTTCAGGATGCTTTGGAAAATCCCAAGATTGCCATGCCTAATATTATTAGCGGTGATCAGGCGCGGGATATAAATTCGTTACGGATCTCCAATAAAACCACCATCACTGTGGGCGACAGTAAATTGAATTTTGCGCTCTATGGTGTTTACAAAGATCTGTATCATCCGATCTTCCAAGTCTTGGATCAAGAAACCATCGAATATGGCGCCTTTGTTGAAGTCGACAGCCCCATTACCATTGGCGGGTTGCCCGGCAACATCATTGTCGGCATCACTGCGGGTGCGGGCAAAACTGATGCCCAGCGCTATATCAATATTGGTGGCAAACGTGGGGCGCTGACCGCAAACGCCGACCAAAAATCTCGCAATATTGAAGCCTATGCCGATGCACGATTGGATATCGTACCCGGCTTCACGATGATTGCCGGGGCACAATTTGTTCACGCGCGCCGTATTTATGATGATCACTTAAATCCCGTGCAAAGCGATCGTAAATCATATTCGAGCCTCAGCCCCAAAGCTGGACTGTTGTGGCAAGTAAATGACGACGCACAAATCTTTGCCAACATTTCGCGCAGTTACGAACCGGCAACGTTTTCCGAACTGGTGCAAGCGCCGATCGTCGGCTTTGTCAATGTGACACCGCAACGGGCATGGACCGCCGAAATCGGCACCCGCGGCCGTCTTGAATTTTTATCATGGGATATCACCGCCTATCGCGCTTGGGTACGCGATGAAATGTTGCAGTATTCGGTCGGGGCGGACATCCCATCAAGCACGTTCAACGCCGAAAAAACAATTCATCAAGGCATCGAAGCGGGATTGAATATCTCGATCATGTCGGATCTTGTCTTGCGGCAAACATACACGCTCAATGATTTCCGATTTAAGGATGACATCCAATTCGGCAACAATCGTTTGGCTGGTATCCCGAAACATCTTTACCGCGCTGAATTAAATTGGCGCCATGTCTCGGGTTTCCATGTCACGCCCAGTGTCGATTGGGCCATGTCACGGGCCTATGCCGATTTCGCCAATACATTGTCCGTCCCCCGCTATGCTGTGGCCAACCTGAATGCCGGTATGGATTTCGGCAATGGTCTGTCCGTTTATGGCGAAGTACGGAACATTTTCGACAAACGCTATGTGTCGAATTTCGGGACATTGACTGATGCGCGTTTACCGATCAGCCAAGTTGTTTTTTATCCGGGAGAAGGATTGGCCGTGTACGCCGGTCTAAAATGGAACTTCGGCCAATAATAAATCTCAAAGCAAAACGGCCGCATTTACTGCGGCCGTTTCTGTAGTGTGGAGACTATGACTATTAAGCAAATCTACGGCGCAAGCCAGCCAGTCCGAATAACCCGGTCGCCAGCAATGCCAACGAAGCAGGAGCAGGCACGTCAGTCGAGGATGTTTCTGTATTATAAGCGAACACCATCGACCCACCAGGAATAAACCAAAACACGTCATCATTGAGATTCACGATATTCGCCGTCATCGACGTCGCTGTGAAATACACGAATAAGTCAAAATCATTTTCATCGATTGCCGTATTCGATATCAAAGACACCGACGTTATTTCTTCTTGTAAAGAAAAGTGGATATCCACAAGAAACGTCGTAATCGCGCTATAAGCGCCACGCCCGGTCGGCGTCAGCGTCCATGTTTTCGCAATCGGATCCAGATCGACTTCCAACAGATGGGGAAAATTACCTGGGTTAGACTCAACATCAGCCGCTGTTAGCTCCGGCCCATCTCCAACGCCACGAAGCGGCGACGCCACTAATTTCGAAGAATAGTCCGTAAATCTATTCGTCAACTCTTGACCAAAACGCGCCTCGACTATGGCCGCATTCGCCGCCCCAGCCAGAACTGTTAACCCAACCGCCAGAAGCACTGATTTCAAATAACGCATCGCCTATCACCCTTTTATGCCACGAACGACCCCGCATCCTTTGCTGATCGGGGTAGCCCAATAAATATTGCCTCGCAAAGAGCAAAGATCGTGCCAACCTCTCAACCCCGCTTGAAAAGCCTGCGATTTCAGAAATTTAATTAATATACTAATAAATATGATTTTTCATAATTGTAAAACATACCGACACGTATGCATTGCTGTTCTATGGTTTTGCCTAGCCCGAACCCTCATAAACCTCAAATTATCACCAAAAGAGCCTCCTATTCGGCCTGTAAGCTTTCCCGACGGTGCTTTCCCCCCATCCATACTTGAGGCCAAAGCCATAACCTGCTAAAGGCGTGGCAACGCTCAAAGCTTAAGGACTTGCCCATATGATTCCCCGTTATGCTCGCCCCGAAATGGTTGCCCTCTGGGAGCCGGAAAGCCGCTTCCGGATTTGGTTCGAAATCGAAGCCCATGCCTGTGATGCCCAAGCCGAATTGGGCGTGATCCCCAAGGAAGCCGCCAAAATCGTGTGGGAAAAGGGTAATTTCGACGTTGCCCGCATCGACGAAATCGAACGCGAAGTTAAACATGACGTCATCGCTTTCTTAACGAGCCTGGCCGAATATGTCGGCCCCGAAGCCCGTTTCGTCCACCAGGGCATGACCTCGTCCGATGTTCTGGATACGTGCCTGAATGTTCAGCTCGTCCGCGCCGCCGATATCCTCCTCAAAGACATCGATCAACTGCTGGTCGTCCTCAAACGCCGCGCTCTGGAGCATAAAGACACGGTCTGCATCGGTCGCAGCCACGGCATCCACGCCGAGCCGATAACCTTCGGCCTCAAAATGGCCCAAGCTTATGTTGAATTTGAACGCAATCGCGAGCGCCTCGTGGCTGCCCGCAAAGAAGTAGCGACCTGCGCCATATCCGGCGCCGTCGGTACCTTCGCCAATATCGACCCACGGGTTGAAGAGCATGTGGCCAAAGCGCTCGGGCTCGAAGTTGAGCCGGTATCGACCCAAGTCATCCCGCGCGATCGTCATGCCATGTATTTTGCAACCTTGGGCGTGATCGCCAGCTCGATCGAACGCTTGGCTATCGAAATTCGTCACCTACAACGGACCGAAGTTTTGGAAGCCGAGGAATATTTCTCGGAAGGCCAAAAAGGTTCATCGGCCATGCCGCATAAGCGGAACCCGGTGTTGACCGAAAACCTGACCGGCCTGGCCCGCCTCGTTCGCGGCTTCAGCATTCCCGCCATGGAAAACGTCGCGCTCTGGCACGAACGAGATATTTCCCATTCGTCGGTCGAGCGTATGATCGGCCCGGACGCCACGATCACGTTGGACTTCGCCCTGGCTCGTTTGACCAATGTCATGGACAAGCTGGTCGTGTATCCGGAAAACATGCAGAAAAACCTAGACCGCTTGGGCGGCCTCGTTCATTCGCAGCGTATCCTACTCGCCCTGACCCAAGCCGGTGTCAGCCGCGAAGATGCCTATCGTTTGGTGCAACGGAGCGCCATGGTGGTATGGCGTGAAGGCAAGGACTTCCTGACCTTGCTGCAAAACGATCCCGAAGTATCAAAGGCCCGGCCCGGCAACAAATTGTCGGATCTGATTGATCTCGGCGACCACACCCAGCATGTGGATACGATCTTCAAGCGGGTGTTTGGCTAAACACGACGTCAAACAAAAGGCCGCGCCAGAACAGGCGCGGCCTTTTTTGTAAATCCAATTTTAAAGCCCGTTTCTACGACGAATTTCCGTAGCGAACTGACGCACCACATCATCCAGAAACGCCTTATATTCGGCTTCTGGCATAAAATAGGCCTTGCGGAAACGCTCATCCAGCACCTTTGACAGGTCTGCAAAAAATGGGTCGTCCTTCAATTGCGGGAACAATGCCAGCAATTTTTGGATCGCATCGACCAAACGAAAACTGGCGGTGAACACACCTTCTTCCAATGATCCGCGCGCGCCGGTGGCCAGAAATGTTGCGTAATCAAATAACGCCTCGATTTGATCTGCGTTTACGTCCTTAGTATCCATCGCGGCGTACTCCGTATTGATTGAAGTGAATGGTATTTCCTCCGGCAGCCGCCTTGACCGATTTCACAGGTCCGTCCGGTGTGCCTAACGGAATAACCAGATCAACGCGGCAATGGTCTGGTAGCCCCAGAACTGTCTGGATACCTGCTTGCGCACTAATCATCGTGAACTGCGACCCAAGCCCTAACGCTGTTGCTGCCAACAAAACGTTTTCACCCGCCGCGCCGGAGTCAACCAGCGAGCTTAATTCACCAACGCGTCCGACACGTGCGGTTGCAACGGTAAGATCGGTGAAAATGATAAAAATCATAGGAGGGTCCGCCAACAATGACGGAGATACCTGACGCACCGCTCGAATAACCCGCGGATCATCAACAACGAGACAATGGCGATAGGGGCGGTTGGAGGCCGTCGGTGCTCTTGAAAAAGCATAAAGCAATTTCTTCAAATCTTCTTCTGCAACGGGGTCTTTCACAAAACTCCGGCATGCTCGTTTCTTCGCTAACGATTCAAATAAATCCATGCTTTATTCCTCTACAATTGCCTCACAAAATTCTTTGCACCACATTATTTCTTTAAATTGGGCAGTGAACTAAAAAATCCGGAAAGACGCTGCATCGCTTCTTCTATCCGCTCATAGGATTCCGAACCGAAACATACACGCAAATGCCCCTCACCACTTGGTCCATAGAAACTACCGGACTCAACCACCACATGCGTTTGTTCTAAAATCGCATTGGCTAAATCGGTTGATGAATACCCCGTTCGCGATATATTCGGAAAAGCATAAATAGTGCCTTCCGGCGGCGCACAGACTACACCCGGCATTTGATTCAACGCGCGCAGCACCAGGGATCGCTTTTTCTCGTCTTCCACATGGATATCTTCAACACAGCCAAGCCCACCGGTCACCGCCGCCAAAGCGCCATACTGAATAAATGTATTCACATGCGTGGCATCGTTGGTAGAAATTTTCAAAAACGCCGGCATCATTGCCGCATCAGCAGCAATATAGCCAAGTCGCCACCCATCCATGGCATAGGCTTTGGTGAACGCAAACATCGAAATCGTTCTTTCGCGCATGCCCGGCAAAGACGCAATGCTGATATGCTTCTGACCATCATATAAGATATAATCATAAACCTCATCTGAGACGACAATGAGGTCATGTTTGATAGCGACCCGAGCGATCCCTTCAAGTTCTTCATAACTATAAACACGCCCGGTCGGGTTTGACGGATTGACCAGTACAATCATTTTGGTCGCAGATGTTACTTTGCTTTCCACCCAATCAGCCCGCAGCCGAAAATTATCCGCACTATCCGTCGGCGCAATCACCACGCGCCCACCGGCCAACTCAACCTTGTTGACGTGCTGCGGATAGTAAGGCTCTATCAGAATAACCTCATCACCGGGATCAATCGCCGCCATGAATGCAATATAAGATGCATGCGTCAAACCGTTGGTCACCAGTATTTCATGCGCACCAACATCAATATTATTATAGCTTTTTACCTTTTCAGACAGGGCATTGCGCAACTCAGGAATACCCTGAAAATCGCTGTAATGAACTTTGCCTGCATCCAGTGCTCGCTTTGTTGCATCCTTGATATGTTGTGGCGTGTCGGCATAAGGCATACCAACCGCCAATGAAATGACATCTTTCCCTTCAGCCATCAAAGTCATCGCTTTGGCAAACATTCCAAAGCTTTTTGGCGAGCTTTCAGAAATTCTTTTTGCCGGCCACTTCATTATAATCTCTCCTAAAAAATCTCTCGCAGACTATTCATTTTTCTGCTCTGCGAGCATAACCATTTTAGATAACCACATTGCGATTGATATGTGCAGTTAATGATTTCTTTTTAACAAAAATGTGATCTATACTTTGCACCTATCCTAATCAGTATTGGAAACATCATGTCATCACAAACAACATCCCATTTTACGGCTGACGGCAATCCGATTGTCCGCATGTTCACTTGGTGGAACCAAGCATTTTTCGATAAAGATGGCTACACCCCCGATGCTTTCAGCGCCCATTACACGGACGATGCCGTGCTTATCAAAAATGGTGATGTGCGCGGTGAAGGTGTTGAAGAATTGGCGGAGCATTACCGTAAGCTGCAAGGAAAATTTGACAAGATCGAAATGCTTCTGCCCGTCATTGACCAGTTCCAAGTTGGCGACCGCGCTTTTGTTCACTGCGTGACCAAAGCCGTTCATGGAGATGACATTTTTTTGGAAGAAGCCATGGCTGTCGCCACAATGATCAATAACCGCATCAGTCGCCTGGTCATCATCGGGCGTTCGATCAGCGAAACCGCATAGGAGTGTGAAAAACGATGAAAAAACGCATATCATCAGGATCTCCCTTCGAAGAACTCGCCGGGTATTCCCGTGCCGTAGTCGATGGTGATTGGATCCATGTATCCGGAACAGTCGGCGTCGACCCTGAAACAAAGATATTGCCGCCCGATACGACGAGCCAATTGGAAAATATCTTCAAAACGCTCGAAGCAACGTTGGCCCAAGCTGGTGCAAGCCTTGAAGATGTGGTCCGCAACCGTGTGTATGTAACTGACATGGCCTATATGAATGACGTTGTTAAAGTTCTCGGCCAAAAGTTCGGTACCATTCGGCCTGCCAACACCACCCTGATTTGTCAAATTCCGGTGCCCGGCGCCCATGTCGAAATAGAAGTCACTGCCCACAAGACAGAAAACTAAATCGTTTCTGATAAAACTGTTCTGCCTTCTAAGCATACGCACCCTATCCAAAGCCTAGCTACACTGTAGCTAGGCTTTTACAGTTTCTGCTTGGTTCTTTTTGAACGAGAAAGTAACAATCACCATCAACACAATGACGATGGAAAAATTCCCTATTGCCAACCACGCCAAGCCTTCGTAATCCCACGCATCGGCCGTCCAGCCACCGAACAGTGACCCAAGCGAACTCCCCATGGTCATCGCCGCCGACGCCGCCGCGGCAAGACGACCCGCAGGATCTGCCAGAGACAAAATTCCCATGAAATACGGCAACATGAACAATGATACCAGCAAGAACACTGGTACTAACGTCGCATAAACCCAGCCAATCGTAACGAACACCAAAGCAAATGTCGCCACAACCTTGATGCTCATGGCCGTTAATATGGGCGCCGTATACCCAAACCGATTATCGATCACGCGCGCCAGTGATGGGCCAGCAATTGTAATAAACGCTGCAAGAGAGAGAATTTGCCCGATTTCAGCAGGCGTTAATTCAACACGCAGACCAAGTCTTTCGACAAAAGTCCAAATGGCATTGTGGCCAATCCACAAAACGATCAGCGCAACGAACGCAATCAAGCCATAGCCTTTGATACTGCGGAGGCTGATATTTTGGATATCAGCACCTGCTAGCATCCTTCGTTCAGGATACCACACCATTGCCAGCACACTAATAAACGAGACTGCCGACAACATGATAAAGGCGCCTTTCGCACCCGCAGCTGCAATAATGCTCGGTGTGGTCAAGAAAAAGAACATAGAGAACAATGCATAAGATGCATTTAGAATGGCAAAGGCGCGGGTCGGATGCGTAACTCCAGCAGCCAGACTGAACGAGATCGTCACAACGATACCTTTACCACACCCGACAAGTATCCGAGCAACAGCAATTGCAACAGCAGAATCCAGAAAAGCCGCAATAAAATTACCAATAACCAAACAAGCGATGCCGATCAGTACAGTGGGTTTTGCTTTAAACCGATGTACTTTTATGGCCATCAACCCTGAAACAATGGCAACCACAGCCATTTCAGCAGCACCGATTGCCCCAACCACACTACGCGACATGCCGTAGTCGTCGATGATCGCACCGATCCACAACGGCATGTTCATTTGGGATGAAAAGGCTGTACAGACGACGAAAACCAATGCCGCCATTTGGATTATTGTAAAATCCCGTCCAGTGGCGGAAGCTGCCGCGCCTGTCGCTATGCCCATTTAAAGATCCTTGAATTAGCTAAAGGCTTTTCTGATAAAC
>JBBCIP010000142.1:0-14906 GCA_037189785.1 Alphaproteobacteria bacterium | reverse complement strand
CGCGGCTGCGATATCCGCCGATACGCCCAGCCGGCCCGCCGGAATGGTCTTCAGCAGCGCTTCACGCTGCGTAACGTTCAGCGCATCGGTCATCGGCGTGGCGATGAAACCGGGTGCGATGCAGTTCACCGTAATCGCCCGGCTGGCGACTTCCGCCGCGAGCGACTTGGAAAATCCGATCATTCCCGCCTTGGACGCGGCATAGTTTGTCTGCCCGGCATTGCCCGTCACACCGACCACCGACGTGATGCCGATGATACGGCCATGACGCCGTTTCATCATCCCCCGCTGCGCGCCGCCGTTTCAAATAATAAAGCCACAGCAAGAAGACTATCAGCGGCAGTAACATGAGTGCGATGCGAATTGCCCAGCCTGAAATCATCGCGGACCTTCCTCTGTCATCAATTCATAAAACAGTCGCAACATACCGGCCGTTGCCCCCCATATATAATGATCATGATAGGGCATGGCATAATATTCGCGCATGGCGCCGCGCCAGTGAATCCGTTCACGCTTATGATTTTTCGGGTCCATCAAGAAATCAAACGGAACCTCGAACACTTCGGCGACTTCGAACGGATCAGGTTGTAACGTGAAACCGGGTTTTACGAAACCGATCACCGGCGTAATTTGGAAACCGGTCCCGGTTACATAATCCGTCATGGTCCCGGCGACATCGATGAACGGTTGCTTGATCCCGATTTCTTCATCGGTTTCCCGCAACGCTGTGGCGATCGGGTCAAGGTCACCGGCCTCGACCCGCCCGCCTGGGAAGCTGATTTGCCCGGCATGCGCTTTCAAATGATCGGAGCGGCGCGTGAACAGCACTGTCAACCCATCATGCCGTTCGACTATCGGCATCAAGACCGCTGCGGGCCGGATCGGATTTTCCGACTTTAAAAATTCATTATCCGGATGCCAAACATGATCACCGGTAACACGCGCCGATCCGGCTTTCAAAGCCGCAAGCCGCGCTAAAATAAGATCACGCACGCGCGCCGCCTCCCCCATCTATCGGGAAAAAGTGGCCGCTGCTCCACACGCCGAAACGGCCATCATGGTCTTCAGCCAAATCAACCAAGTCATAAAACACAGCGCGACTGATAAGCGCATCCAAATTGCTGCGCATCCGCACATAGGGCGACGGTTCTTCGGTGTCCGTATCGATCACCACGCGGATCGGATGATCGGCGTCGACCGTCACGAGGTCGTCGACGGAGCTGCGGAAGGTCAAAACTTGATCGCGCCCCTCACCCGATATCGTCATCTCAACCGCCAGGAACGGCGCATCATCGACCGTAATGCCGACTTTTTCGACCGGGGTGACAAGATAATATTTTCCATCGTCATCGCGACGAAGAATGGTGGAGAACAGCCGCACCATAGGTTTACGACCGATCGGTGTACCAAGATAATGCCAGCTGCCGTCACGGGCGATGCGCATGTCGATATCGCCGCAGAACGGTGGGTTCCACAAGTGGACCGGCGGCAATTTCTTATCGCCGGCGGCTTTCGCCGCCACCGCTGCCAGACTCTCAACCCGGCTGCTATCGCCTTTTGCATCAACCATTTCGTCGCCCATCATCCTATTCTTTGTTCAATATAGGGACGATGGCGGAATTTCTAAAGAGCGGCGATGATATCTCCGACCACGCCGTCCATGCTGCCCGGCACGAGATCGAGAATCAGCAGCCGGTCAGGGTCGACCGGGCCCGGCATCGTGAGCTGCCCCTGCGCCATCCGGTAAAATCCAACTTTGGCATAATAATCGTAATCCCCGACCAAAATAACGACCCGGTGGCCAAGATCATGGGCTACTTGGAGGCCATGACGCATCAAAGCCTGACCGATACCCTGGCCTTCAAAATCGGGATCAACCGCCAAGGGGCCAAGCAACAGGGCCTCGACCCGGCGCCCATCTTTGGCCGCGACCACAATCGGCCAAAACCGGATCGTGCCGACAATCCGCCCGTTGATGCGCACCAGAAAGCTCAATGGATGGACCGGATCGACCCCCTGGCGCAGCCGGTAAGCCGTTTTTTCCAAACGGTCCGGACCAAATGCGCGATCCAACAGCTGCTCGATTTCAGCCTCATCGGTCGGCTGCTGAGCCTCGATCACATAGGTTAATAGGGCCGCCTCACCAGTCATAGTCGTACTCTCCGCCGCAGATCCTCAATCCTGGGGACCCAATCTGCCGCGCAAATATCACAAAAAAACGACAACCACTAGCATTCCCATAAACCCAACCTAGCGCAGGCCCCCAAGCCCGGTTATTTACCCAACGCTCAATCGCGCCCTATATCTCGGCAAGCCAGCGGGCGAGATCGTCGGCCCGATAGTGAACATGGGCCGGTAATGGGCTTTGCATCAGACTGGGATCGGTCCGATCGGCTTCCGTCGGGACCCACACCGTGGCCATCCCAAGACGCGCGGCGGGTTCCAGATTATGCGCTAAATCTTCAACCATTACAGCGTGTTCGCCGATAATCCCGTGGGTTTCCAGCAGCCGATGGTAGCCATCGATGCGCGGCTTCGGCACAAAATCCGCGGCCCGAATGTCAAAGATGCCCGAAAACGCCGAAGCGATCCCGATCCGGTCCAACAACCGTTCGGCATGGCTGACGGTGCCATTCGTATAGATGTATTTTTTTCCCGGAAGCCGGGTCAAGGCGTCCTTCAAAAATGGGTCCGGAGACACTATCGAAATATCTATATCGTGGACATAACCCAAAAAGGCGTCGGGCTCCATGCCATGCTCGGTCATGAGCCCGCAGAGGGTCGTTCCATACTGCCGGAAATAGCCTTTCTGCAATGTCTTTGCCGCCGTCCAATCCAGACTAAGCATTTGCATTATAAAGGTTGTCATCCGCGCATCGATGGCCGCGAAGAGATTACAGGATGATGGATAGAGGGTGTTATCCAGATCAAAAATCCACTGACTCTTATCCTTCAGCAAAGACATATCTCCTAAGACTTAGTCGCAAACGGCGCATTAAAGCTCTTTTAACGCTCTACCGGTACCCTAAAAACTGTGGAAATGACGCCCATCGCGTCCATCTCATAGCCAAGGTTTGACGAATAGGGTTTACGCGGTGGCAGCAAATCACAGTGCAAAGCTAATGGATCTAGGATCAGGACAAAAGCCTAACTCGCTCGTTGATAGCCCGGTACAAACATCGGTCCTGGCTTCTGCGCTGACCAGCGATTCGGTGTCCGGCCAGGCTGGCTTTGATATCGGCGCCATTGACAAGTTCCCCGGACCGGCCCTGGTATTATCCGCCAATGGCTGGCTGATCTACGGCAATATCCATGCCGAGCCGTTTATTCTTGCCCTCAAGGAAGCGGACGGGTCGGTCACCACGTTGATCGAACGCTGCCTTGTAAGCGATGCCCCATTGCTGCAAAAGATCACGCTATCGGTCAAATCCGGCAGCAGATATCTCGATGTCTACGTGATCCCTGTGTCCTTGGATGATGCTTTGCAGGCCATAGGCGGCAATGATGAAAAGCGCGGTGTAATGATTTTTGCGCGCGAAACCACGCTCGAACAGAATTTGACCAATGCGCTGGTCGAATCGCGGCAAATGTTTAAGGATCTCCTGACCTGTTCCGCCGATTTTGCTTGGGAAACGGATACCCACGGCATCTTCCGCTATGTGTCGCCGCGCGGTGCTTTTGGCTACCCGGCCCATGAATTGACCGGTCGTCGTGCCGAAGATTTCCTGGCGGAACCAGGACAAGCGACCCCGTTCACAAATATTGAACGCTCGGAAACCCCAGCGCTCGCAATCAAGCGCAACGACGGCACAACCGCGCTTGTGCATGCTGCCGGCACTCCCATTCTCAACCAAAAAGGTGAATGGCTGGGCGCTCGCGGTATCTGCCGCGATATCAGCGGCAGCGTTACACAAGCCCGCAATCATGATCGGCTGCAAGCGCGCCATAGTTTGATCATGCGACTTGTGACCCTGTCCCGTGCTATCGCCAATCACACACAAATATTAACCGAAAGTGCTGCGACCATCGCCGACGCCATCCACGGTGATTGCTGGATTCTGCGCCGCAATGGTGATGAGTTCGTGATCGACGGCAGCGCCGGTTTAGAGAACGATATCGATCTCGAGCAGGAAATCGTCGCCACCATGCGCGGCATTATGAGCCTGCACCGCGTCCCTAATGGCGGCACATTAAACGAGACCATCGGTGATCGTCATGTGACCATTTTACCAACGGTTCATCACGGTGTCGTCAACGGCGCCGTCGTTGCATTCCGTGACAACAGCGCGGAATTCGAAGACCACATTATTGCAATGTTGGATGAAGCCGCTGAATTCCTGAGTGTTACAATAGAACAAGCGCGCAACCGTGCCGCCATCGAAGCCTTGACGATAACCGATGAGCTGACCGGGTTGATGAACCGTCGCTCGTTTATGGATTTTGTCGAGCGCCGCGTCGCCCATCAACGTCGCACCGGCTATCCCGCCAACTTCCTATTGGTCAAACTCGATAATTTTGAGGGCATTGAAGAAAGCCTCGGGCATCCGTTCGGCGATGCCGCTTTGCGTGAATTCGGCGATATGTTGAAACGTGAATCCCGCGCAGGCGACGCCGTTGCCCGCTTGGACGGTGATTTGTTTGCCTTGTGGTTGGAAGACACACCGCTCGAAGGCGCTATCCACAAAGCGCGTCATATCATCCGTGACTGCGACGATATTATTCTAGGCCGCGTTTCTGGGACCGGCACATTGAGTGCTTCTGTCGGCATCGCACCGTGTGAAGACATAAAACACGGCAATCTAAAACAGCTGATCGAAACAGCCCGCGATGCTTTAGACGCTGCACGTTTATTGGGGGATGGCCAATGGGCCGTGGCCCCCACAGATCAAACGGACAATCTACAATCAACGTCCGTGTCATTATAAGGTAAAGAGCGTCGGGGGATCAGTAAAAACCATGTTGAAGTCATTGCGCGAATGGGCCAACGGCAATAAAAAGCTCTCCCAAGACATCAGTTACGAAGATGCACGCGATGCACTTGAACAGCAAAACCATGCCGCGAAGGTCGATCTTGCTGAGAGAACAGATGTCCAACCTGAAATCCTCTATTACCTTGCCACCGACAGCTCCACGCACGTCCGAGGACTGGTCGCCCGAAACAACGCGACTCCGCATCAAGCGGACAAATTGCTCGCCGCAGACCCCGCCGAAACGGTCCGTGAAGCCCTGGCGGGTAAAATCGCACGTTTGTTGCCAACACTCGATTGCGGAGCAAACACAGACGGAAAAGATTTGCGATTGCATGCCATCGCCCTCCTAGAACAACTAGTGGAGGATCAAGCCGCCACAGTACGGCGGATTATTGCCGAAGAATTGAAATCGTCGCCGAATGTTCCCAAAACACTCATCCAGAAGCTGGCGCTTGATGCGGAAGAAAGCGTTGCCTGTCCGATTTTGCAATACTCGCCTCTTTTGGATGATGACGATCTAGCCGAGATCATCACCGCCACCAGTGTCTCGACCTCGCTCGCAGCGATTGCCCGTCGGGCGGGTGTGACCGAAACGGTCGCCGATAAAATTGCCGAATCTATGGATGTTCCGGCCATTGCCGATTTGCTCAGCAACTCGTCAGCGCAAATCCGCGAAGACACACTCAATCTGATTATCAGCAATGCCGAGACCGTTCCGGCCTGGCATGAACCGTTGGTGCACCGTCCCAATCTTTCTCCCGGTTTGATGCGCCGCCTGGCTAGTTTCGTTGCAGCGTCGTTGGTCGAGACCATGATCCGTGACCATAATCTTGACGCAGGCGACGCCCAAGCCCTGCTTGGAAAAATCCGCACCCGCATCGATACCGCGCCCAAAGCCGAAGCAAAACCGATATCCGTTGCCGATCTGATCGCGACCGGCTCAACGATCGACGAAAAGTTTGTCATCAACGCCTTAGATATGAATCAGCGAGAAGCCGTGTTGGCAGCCTTAGCTCATCTATCCAACATTCCGACAAAAAATGTCGACAAAATCATCACCAGCAAAAATCCGCGTCGGATCGTCGCCCTGGCGTGGAAAGCGAACCTTGCCATGCGCTCGGCGTTCCGCATTCAGGGCGAGATCGCCCATATCCCACACCGGCAATTGATCTTACCGCGTAATGGATTTGACTATCCCTTGCCGGAAGCACAGATGGAAGCATTGCTTGAACCGTTTGAGGATTAATCTTCCTCGCGACGAATGATGGTGCCGACACCGTGTTCCGTAAACACTTCCAACAACACAGCGTGGGGGACACGGCCATCCAAGATCACGGCGCCCGAGACACCAGCATTCACCACATCAAGGCAAGATTCAATTTTCGGCACCATGCCGCCGTGGATCGTACCATCAGCAATCATGCGATGGGCTTGATCGGCCGTCATGGTATCCACCAGTTTGCCATCCCCGTCGAGCACACCGGAAACATCCGTCAACAATAGCAACCGTTCGGCTTTGACCGCTTTGGCAATGGCGCAAGCCATGGTGTCCGCATTGATATTATAGGTTTCACCATCAGGCCCAAAACCGATCGGTGCAATGACCGGAATGATGTCGGACCGCACCAGGGTTTCAAGGAAGGTCGCATTGACAACGTCAGGATCGCCGACGAAGCCGATATCGACCACTTGCTCGATATTGGAATCAGGATCACGACGTGTGCGCGTTACACGCTTGGCTTGCACCAGGTTGCCATCCTTACCCGAGAGACCAATGGCTGTACCACCGGCTTCATTGATGGAAGCAACGATTTCCTTGTTGATACGGCCCGACAACACCATCTCGACACTCTCGACAGTGGCTTCATCGGTCACCCGCAAGCCGTCGACGAAGGAACTTTGAATTTTCAAACGGTCCAACATCTTGGCAATTTGCGGACCGCCGCCATGAACGACGATCGGGTTGAGGCCGACCTGCTTCAACAACACCATGTCGCGGGCAAATTCCAACGACCGTTGTTCATCCCCCATGGCGTGACCGCCATATTTAATGACAAAGGTCTTGCCGTTATAGCGACGCATATACGGCAAGGCTTCAATCAGGACACCAGCCTGCTTCAGCCATGATTTCTGATATTCTTCTTTCTCGGTCATCGCCCAATACGCTTTCTATAAGGCCGCAGCCAACGCCCATTCTGCGCCTTATAACTCAAGCGGGGCGCGGTGCAAAGGCCGCAATGCGGGCGCGAAGCTCAGGAACCCCCCAGCCTTTTTCAGCACTGGTCATAAGAACCTCGGGGTGAGCCGCCACATGGCGTTTCAAATCAGTCGTCACCTGGGCCAGGACTTTTTCACGTTCGGCCACTTTGAGTTTATCGATCTTGGTCAGCACAATCTGATAGGACACCGCCGCTTCATCCAGCATATCCATGATCTCGTGATCGGCGGGCTTCAAGCCATGACGGGAATCGATCAAGACACAGACCCGTTTTAAATTGGCCCGGCCCCGCAAGTAGGTTTTCAACAGCTGAGTCCAGCGGTTGACCATATCCCGCGATACCTTAGCATAGCCATATCCCGGCAAATCGACCAAGCGCAGCGCCGTGCCGTCTTTGGCGCCCAGGCGGAAGAAATTGAGCTCGCGGGTCCGGCCCGGCGTGTTGGAGGTCCGCGCCAATGTGGTCCGTCCGGTCAAGGCATTGATCAGGCTTGATTTCCCCACATTCGATCGGCCCGCAAAGGTGATCTCGGGCAGATCGCCGGGCGGTAGCTGGTCAAGATTGGCGACCCCCAACAAGAACACACAGTCCTGGGCAAACAGCCAGCGCCCATGCTCAAGCTCCGCCGCCACGGCCTCGTCTACATCACCAGCGCTATCGGTCGGTGTTTCTGGATAATTAGCCAACCTTCACACCCATCCGCTTCATGATCACCCATTGCTGGAGGATCGACAGAATATTGTTCCAGGTCCAGTAGATCACCAAACCGACCGAGAACGGGGCCAGGATGAAGGTGAAAATGATCGGCAAGAAGCCCAACACCTTGGCTTGGATCGGATCGGTCGGTGCCGGGTTCAGTTTTTGCTGGAACCACATGGTCAAGCCCATCAAGATCGGCCAGATCCCGAGCGCGATAAAGGTCGGCGGATTCCACGGAATGAGCCCGAACAAATTGGTCACCAACAACGGATCCGGAGCCGACAAATCTTTTACCCAGCCAAAGAACGGCGCATGGCGCATTTCGATGGTCACATACAGAACTTTATAAAGCGCGAAGAACACCGGGATCTGCACCAAGATCGGCAAACAACCGGCCATCGGATTGATTTTTTCCTTTTTATAAAGCTCCATCAATTCCTGCTGGAGCCGCATCTTGTCGTCTTTATAGCGTTCTTGCAGCTGCTTCATTTTCGGCTGCACCAGCTTCATCTTGCTCATCGCCGTATAGGATTTATTGGCCAACGGGAAGAACGCGAGCTTGATCAAAACCGTCAACGCTAAAATGGCCAGACCGAAATTACCGAACCACAAATTGAAGGTATGCAGCACATAGAAAATCGGCTTGGTGATCCAGTAGAACCAGCCCCAATCAACGCCATAGTCAAACCGGGAAATACCCAATTTTTCTTCGTAGGAATCAAGAATTGTGACAACCTTGGCACCGGCAAACAAGCGATCCGTGGACTCAATCGTCGCGCCTGGTGCGAGCGGCATAGCGGCTAATTTGTAATCCACTTGATAGCGGTCAACTTGATCGGGATTGCGATGGGAAAAGCGCCCTTCAAAAGCCTTGCTTTGATCCGGTACCAAAGCTGCCAACCAATATTTATCGGTCAAGCCAAGCCATCCACCGGTGCCGTTTTCTTGGTGACGGCTGTCGTCCCGTAAATCCGCATAATCGATTTCAACCAAGGTTTCGCCAAAAACGCCGATGGCGCCTTCGTGCAACACGAACATCTTGGAAATCTGCGGCGTATTTTGCCGCGAAATCAATCCATAGGGCGCCAAGACCGCAGCAACATTGCCTTTGTTCTCGACCTTTTGCACCACAGTGAACATATAATCCTGATCGACACTGATGACCCGCGTAAACAGCAACCCTTCGGGGCTTTCCCAAGTCAATGTGACGGGCTTTTCTGGTGTGAGCGCGGTCGCATCGGCTTGCCACAACGTATCTGCCGTCGGCATTGTCACACCGGCCCCAGCCGCGGCCCAACCGAACTCCGCGAAATAAGCGTGTTCAGACCCTGACGGAGAAAACAGCGTTACATAAGGCGAGTTTTTATCGAGGGTCTCTTTGTAGCCGGTCAAAATCAAATCATCGATCCGCGCCCCTTTCAACGCAATCGATCCGGTCAGCTTCGGAGTTTTGACAGCCACCCGGTCGCTTTGCGCCAAAGCTTGGTCCCGCGTCAACAGAACGGCCGCTGGATTGGCATCCGGAAGCGTGCCGGCACCGACTTGCGGTGTGGCAACATCTTTGCCTTCTTGCAGTTGAGCCTGTTCTGCTTGGCGCGCGGCTTCATGTTCCCGAGCTGGCCGCATATAGAACTGATCGAAACCGACCAAAATGATAAGCGACAGCACGAAGGCGAGAATCAGGTTCTTGTTTTCTTGCATCGGGACTCAACCAGATTTTTAAGGGGCGGAATAAGGAGAAGAATGGTCGCAACCATGGGAACAAACCCCATGATGATCGACACGTTTACTAGAGATGGTATTAGAGGCGGTATCAGGATTGGATGGAACGGGATCAAAGCCGGAGCCACCCCACGGATGGCATCGACCCATACGCTTAAGACCGAGCCATAAGCCGCGGATCGATCCATGACGATCAATCGCCTCGATGGTGTATTCGGAACAGGTCGGCATATAACGGCAGGTCGACGGCAGCAGGGGAGAGATGAACAAACGATAGCCCCAGATCGGCAGCCGCGCTAAAAGCGCCAGCAGGCGTGCCGCCCAGACCGATACCGTTTGTAGCATTGCCGTCATGACGTCTCGTTTTCCACTCGCGCGGACGGCAAAGCCCCAATACCCTCAGACTGTCCGTTCCTACTATCCTGTTTGCCGTCCTGCGGGCGCCCACGATCCTGTTTGCTGTCCTGCGAACGGGGGGCCCTGGAAAGGCGCGTAACCTTAAGCCGAGTGAGCGCCGTCTTCAAGTCAGAGATCAAGAGGTCATAGGGCCGATCAACGGTTTCTGAGCGGGCAATCAGCACATAATCATGACCCACGCTGGCAAGGTCGGGCATGATTTCCCGCGCCAAGGCCCGAAGGCGGCGTTTAGCGCGGTTACGTGCCACCGCGCCACCAACCTTACGGCTGGCCGTAAAGCCGCACCGCACACCGCCCCCATCATACCCACTGCCGTCCTGGTCTGCGGCCTGAACGATGAGCCCTGGGGTCACCCACTTACGCCGCCGGCCCGCAACACGGAGAAAATCCGCGCGGCGCTTCAAGCGATCCAAGGGGGACGTATCCATGGCAGGGGTCCTCTATACCAATCAGTATAGTGTTGGCCAGTAATAGCATGGGCCAGTAATAGCGCAGGCCAATAAAGAGAGCCGGCGCCGGGGCTATCCCGGGCCGGCTTCATCAATAGATGGGCAAAGGCCTTAGGCTTTTGCTTAGGCCGAAAGGCGCTTGCGTCCTTTGGAGCGGCGCGCTGCAATCACTTTGCGGCCACCCACAGTCGCCATACGGGCGCGAAACCCGTGACGGCGCTTGCGCACCAATTGGCTCGGTTGAAATGTGCGTTTCACAGCTCGTACTCCGTCGTCAAGTATGCCGCAGCCCCAGGGCGCAGCCGTAAACTGAAGCGCCTTATTAGTCAGAGCCGCCCTTGAAGTCAAGCGTCGCGAGGGGAATAGCCCTAGTATTATGCCGAAACGAAACCAGACTAATTCAGTATCCTATTGACATAACATCACATCTGGGTGAAGCCCCCTTCTCGCTACAAGCATTTAAGCTAGTGTTAGGCAAGACGGGGAAGGAGCCGGTTTTGTACAAACAAAAACTCTATATATGGGCAGTACTATCGTGGTTTATGGCGATGAACGGCGGCACGATTGCTGGGACAAACAATCCGCCACCTCTATCCAATGGTGAAAGCACGGCTACGGCCGCCGCCACACCTGCCCCGTCCCCCTCGGCCAATTCGGTGACCGAGCAATGGACGGCCAATGCGGACTCAGCCACCAAAGCGGTCGATCACACCCCCTGGGATCGGTTCCTGGCCCACTATTTAAGGCCCGGTTTCGACGGCATCAACCGAATCGCCTATGGCGCCGTTAGCCCGATGTCTCAGGAACTCCTGACCGCTTATATCGAGGGCCTGGGTCAGATTCCCGTCCATGAGCTGACCCGCCCGCAACAATTGGCGTTTTGGATCAATCTTTATAACGCCGCCATCGTAAAGCTCGTTCTGGATCATTATCCCGTCGACAGCCCCCGCGACATCATGATCGACGGTCAGGATCTGTGGTCAGCCCCGGTGATTACGGTTGATGGCCGCAATTTATCATTGGCAATGATCGAGCATGATATTCTACAGCCAATTTGGGGAGATTTAAGGACGCATTACGCTTTAAACCGAGCCACGCTGGGATCGCCAAACCTGGCGTCCGAGGCCTATGAGCCGGAAACCGTAGAAGCCTTGCTGACCCTGGCCGCCAAAGACTTCATCAATCATCCCCGCGCCATACACGTTGATCGCAAAGGTCGCATTACCGCCTCGTCGCTTTATGACTGGTCCAAAGACGATTTTGAAGATTTCGATGATTTTCTGGATCATATTCGCCACTTTGCCCAACCGGATTTGAAGGCAAAATTAAAGAATGCCCAAAAGATCCACCACTATTTCTATGACTGGATGCTCAACGACGCCCAAATCGACGATAATTAAAGCCCGTAAAAACTAAATACCTTCAATTAAATAGCGGCATCTTGATGAACCTCGGAAGCGTCCGATATAGTAGTTTAATATTCAAGCTGATACTAAGGCCAATACTTAGACCAAGCTGCGGAGCAACGTTTTGATCGCCTATCCGCATAAAATTTTCAAATCTATGCGGACAGGACTTTCGGGGCGCCTGCTGTTGCTGACGATATTATTCGTTATGCTGGCAGAAATTCTCATTTATGTGCCGTCTATTGCTCTCTTTCGCAAAGATTGGCTGGAAGACCGCTTGGCCAGCGCCCAGATCGCCGCCTTGGCCTTGGAAGCCTCCAGCGGGCGTGTGGTCAGCGAACGATTATCCCGTGAATTATTGGCCAATGCCCAAGTCGAAGCCGTTGTTTTAAAGCGTGGCGATACCCGCAAACTCATTCTTGGCGAAGATGTGCCGCTCGAGATTGTCGCCTCCTATGATTTGCGGGATGCGCCCGTCATCGACCTCATTGTCGATGCGTTCCTGACCTTCCGTCTGGACAATCACCGTCTGATACAAATCACCGGCATCGCCAAACAAGGGGCCGGCGAATATGTGCAGGTGATGCTTTATCCCGATGACCTAAAGCAGGCGATGATTGATTATTCCCGTAATATTTTCGTTGCCTCTCTGGTGATCTCCCTGTTCACCGCCTTGCTCGTTTATATAACGCTGCATGCGCTATTGGTGCGTCCGATCAAGCGCATCACGCATAGTGTGGTTGCCTTCCGCAAAGCCCCGGAAGTCGCGGCATCACGACTTGAACCAAGCCTGCGATACGATGAAATCGGTCAAGTCGAACAAGAATTGGCCGATATGCAACGCGATCTAAGATCGGCGCTGACGCAAAAAACACGGCTGGCCAATCTAGGCACCGCCGTCAGCAAGATTAACCATGATCTTCGCAATATCCTGGCCAGCGCACAATTATTGTCGGATCGCCTAGCAAATACGGAAGATCCGAATGTGGCGGCGCTCGCCCCGCGTGTTATGCGTGCCCTTGATCGCGCCATCGCGCTCTGTTCAGCGACACTGACTTATGGCCGCAGCGAAGAATTGGAACCACAGCTGGAGCACGTCAATCTTCATCAGCTTGTCAATGATGTCGGGGTATCGCTGGGGCTCATCGATCAATCGACAATCACTTGGCACAATCAGGTGCCCATCCACGCCGAGATCATGGTCGATGCCGACCAATTTTATCGTGTCCTTTTGAATTTAGGCCGCAATGCTGTGCAAGCATTGGGCAACGACGTGGGCACGATCACCGTTACAGTCGATAAGAGTGAGGACGCAACGATCCCCGCAACGATCCCCGCCACGATCCCCACCACGATCATTGACATCAGTGATACGGGCCCCGGATTAAGCACCAAAGCTCAGGAACACTTGTTTGAGCCGTTTCGCGGGAGCAGCACCAGCGGCGGAACAGGGCTCGGATTAGCCATTTCGAAGGAACTCGTGGAAGCCCACGGCGGCACGCTCGCACTTTTAAAGACGGGTTCGGCTGGGAGTGTATTCCGTATCACACTCCCGACACATTAATTGTCGATAAAGTGACTAGGAAATAGAGACAAATGGTTGCCAGGATAGGAGTGATCCCCCATATTGGGGAAGCTCAATAAGCATAGGTCAAAGACATACCGGCAGTGCCGTAAACTGCCCCGGAAGGAAAGATTGTTCGTAGATGGTACATCACACACCGCTTATCACGATGATTGTGGCTGGCCTCGTGCTTGCGTTTGTGCTCGGTGCAATTGCTAACCGCCTCAAAATATCACCGTTGGTAGGCTATCTTCTTGCTGGAGTGTTGATTGGACCGGCCACACCAGGTTACACCGCAGATCTTACCATTGCCCACGAACTTGCTGAAATTGGCGTTATCCTTTTGATGTTTGGGGTCGGCCTGCACTTTTCTGTTAAGGACTTGCTATCGGTAAAAGCCATTGCTGTCCCCGGCGCCATCGGACAGATCGCCCTTGCAACCATTCTTGGCCTTGGTCTCGCTATGCTTATGGGCTGGACCATCGGCGCGGGTATAATTTTTGGTCTTGCGCTGTCGACCGCCAGTACCGTGGTGTTGTTGCGCGCCATTCAAGAACGGCGATTGATCGAAACAAAGCGCGGGCGTATTGCGGTTGGCTGGTTGATTGTCGAAGACATGGCTATGGTTCTAGCGCTGGTTCTTATTCCAGCCCTGGCCCAAACCTTTGGCGGCGATGGCGACGGCCATGTGACGGCGTCATCCGGCTCGGGAATATTGACGGCCATCGCCATCACATTGGCCAAAGTCATCGGCTTCATCGCGCTGATGCTCGTAGTCGGGCGCCGCGTCATTCCTTGGGTTCTGCATTTAATCGCCCACACGGGATCACGCGAGCTGTTTCGCTTGGCGGTTCTGGCCATTGCACTCGGTAGCGCTTATGGAGCGTCGGTGCTGTTCGACGTATCATTCGCCTTAGGCGCGTTCTTCGGTGGTTTGATCCTGAGCGAGTCCCCCTTGAGCCAACGCGCCGCCGAAGAGTCTTTGCCACTCCGTGACGCTTTCGCGGTTTTGTTTTTCGTCTCAGTCGGCATGCTGTTCGATCCGGCCACCTTGTTCCAAGATCCGTTACCGGTGATCGCTACCGTTCTGATCATCATTTTCGGTAAATCGATCGGTGCTTACTTCATCGTACGCGCGTTCGGATATCCGGCTCATACCGCCATGACAGTGTCCGTCAGTTTGGCCCAGATCGGGGAATTCTCGTTCATCCTGGCCGGACTTGGCGTGGCCCTGGATATTTTGCCGGTTGAAGGGCAAGCTTATATCCTGGCCGGGGCAATTTTGTCGATCTTGGCCAATCCGATGCTGTTTGCATTCTTGGATCGCCGTAAAATCATCGATGAGGCACCGACGCCGCAAAAAACCCCGGAAGCACCGGTGGAGGTGGAGCCAAGCACCGTGTTGACTGCATCCACCCTGTCAAACCATATGGTGGTTGTGGGCTATGGCCGGGTTGGAC
>JBBCIP010000141.1:0-1944 GCA_037189785.1 Alphaproteobacteria bacterium | reverse complement strand
GCCGGGCTCGACGTGTTCGATGGCGAGCCGAACGTCAACCCGGCCTATGCGGACCTGCCGAATACCTTGCTACTGCCCCATATCGGTAGCGCGACCACCGAGACCCGGACCGCGATGGGGATGAAAGCGATCGACAACCTGGCCGCCTTTTTCCGGGGCGAGACCCCACCGGACCGGGTGATCTGACCCTCTTACAGTCTATATACCGTCATTCTATATATCGTCATTGCCGGGCTTGACCCGGCAATCCACGGTCTAGACCGGTGCGCGACTGGCCCCATCGACCACCGGGTCAAGCCCGGCGGTGACAGGTGAGGAGAACGGACCGCACACCCATCGTCATTACCGAGCCTGCCCCGGCAATCCACGGTCTGGACCGGTACGCGACTGACCTCATGGACCACCGGGTCAAGCCCGGTGGTGACAGGTGAGGAGAACGGACCGCACACCCACCGTCATTGCCGGGCTTGACCCGGCAATCCATCTTCGGCAGCACCATGGAATAAGCGCGGCGGTAGCCGTAAATATCAGTGCCCAGCCCCGCCGCAATAGCTTTAGGAGTCCACAGCCTAAGTCCTTGATCACTCCCCGCAAACCGCTACAATCGCGGCCAACAACGAAAACGGGGACATCGAGGGTTTGTTATGAAGCGACGCGAGTTTATCACTGGCGCGGCCGCTGCCGGGACGGCGGCAGCGTTGGCTGCGTGTAATACCGAAACGCCATCGTCAGCAGCCACAGGCACGGCACCGGCGATCTCGCGCAACCGCCGCCAGTTGAAAATGGTCACGACCTGGCCCAAAAACTTCCCGGGACTCGGCATGAGCGCCGAACGGATCGCCCGGGAAATCGCACTCGCCACCGAAGATCGCATCACCGTTCACGTTTTCGCCGCCGGGGAATTGGTCGGCGCGTTCGAAGCCTTTGACGCCGTCGCCGCCGGGGCCGCCGATATGGCGCATCACCCCGATTATTACCAACAGGGCAAATCCAAAGCCTTCCCATTTTTCACCTCGGTCCCGTTCGGCATGATGGCCGATGAATTGGCGGCCTGGATTGAATGCGATGGTGGGCAAGCGCTGTGGGATGAATTGAGCGAGCGCTTCAATGTGAAATCTTTGCTGGCCTGCACCACCAATACGCAAATGGGCGGTTGGTTTCGTCGGGAAATCAAAAGCGTTGAAGATTTCAAAGGGTTGAAAATGCGCATGCCGGGCTTCGGCGGCGAAGTGTTGCGCCGCATGGGCGCCGCTGTCGTCGCCTTGCCGGGCAGCGAGATTTTCACGTCGCTGCAACAAGGCGCAATCGACGGTGCCGAATGGGTCGGGCCGTGGAACGATCTCGCGTTCGGCATGCCGATGGTGGCCAAGCATTACTATTATCCCGGCTTTCATGAACCGGGCGCGGGCCTGACGCTTGCCATCAACCTTGATGTTTGGAACAGCTTTAGCCCATCGGATCAAGCCATCATCAAAGGCGTCTGTGGTCGGGAATATATTTATTCCTGGGGCGAATTCAAAAGCCGCAATGCCGACGCACAACAGGTGCTCGAGAAAGACTATAAAATTGTCGCCAAACCGTTCCCGGATGATGTGATCAAAGAAATGGCCAGATTATCGACACAACTTCTGGCCGAAGTGGCAGAAAGTGATCCGTTCGTCAAACGCGTTTACGAAAGCTACATGACGGCCATGAAGAAATATAACAAATACCAAGAAATATCCGACTACGCCTATATCGATGCCCGCCGCCTGGGCCTAAAATTATAACAGTAAACGTGGGGTTGGGTCCGATGACATTTTTGACTGCTCTCGCCCACGGCATCGACCGCATGAACGAATGGATCGGCCGCACTGTATCCTGGCTCGCGGTGGTTTTGGTCTTGGTCCAAATTACCACCGTCGTCATGCGCTATATGTTCGGCACCAGTTCGATCATCTTGCA
>JBBCIP010000140.1:0-27640 GCA_037189785.1 Alphaproteobacteria bacterium | reverse complement strand
CCATCGACATCCACGAGAAGGGTTTCATAAGCCATATCTCTACTCCGTATGTTTTGTTGTCGTAAATTTAGCGGGGCTGAAGCGCAAAACGCACCAGCAATTTTGGCATTACCATCGCTGGACCCATCACAGTCGGGTCCGCCGCTTTGGAAGACTGCGTCCCCTTCGTGCGGCTCGATGGCGGGGCGGTCGGGCCGGACTCCCATCTGATTTCCAAACGCTCGCCTTCGCGGTCGAACCACAGACTTCTCCCGTTCGGCGTCTCGGCACCAGACGGTACGGCGGTCCACCCCAAAGACGGCAAGGTTTTGGTATAAAAGCTCTGCACCGCAGCGCCTGTGACAATCCCCTCCGCCGCGGTCCGTACAATACGTCCCTCCGGCTTGTCGAACATCACGCGCTCGCTGTCAATTTCCGCAAGCCCCGGCACCAGCGGCATGTCCTCAAGGTCTTGAAGGAACACGGTTTGCGCGAAAGCAGACCCGCCCTGCACAAACGCAGAGGGCAACCATGGGACGGTGGCCGCGGTCATAAGCCCGGGCACGACCACCACCGCCGCCGCCACAACAAAGACCGTAACTGGGAAACGGGAACCGTGTGTGGCCGATTTCATCATCGTTTTCCTAAGCGTGTTCATGGCTATCAACCTCGGACCTTCACCCTATTCCAAACTGTCCCATTGCAGCCAATTCATTTTTGGCAGCGGCTACAGAAGAATGTCGATCGCCCCCCTTGGACGATCCGGGCAACCGTTTCTGTGCAGCCTTCCGTCACGCATGGCTGTCCGGCCCGATCGTAAACCAAAAAGCGATGTTGGAAGTAGCCAAGCGCCCCATCCACATTGACAAAATCACGGAGCGACGATCCGCCGGACTCGATCGCATCCCGCAACACGGTTTGGATCGCCGGCACCAGCCGTTCGGCCCGTCGCCCGGCCACCGTATGCGCCGATCGTCGCGGTGAAATACCGGACCGGAACAACGCTTCCGAAACATAAATATTACCGAGCCCGGCGACCACAGACTGATCCAAAAGCGCGACCTTAATGCTGGTCTTCTTACCTTTAAGCGCCGCTGACAAGATTTCGGCCGTAAAGTGATTGCCCAACGGTTCAGGCCCAAGCTTTTTAAGCCACGGCGACTGCTCCGCCACCCCGGGGTCATACAACAAAATCAACCCGAATCGCCGCGGGTCGGCAAAAATCAAACGGTCGCCACTATCAAGATCGATCACCACATGATCATGGGCGGCGAACTCATCGGCGGCTTTCGCTCCCCCCGGGCGCACCGTGAAACTTCCGGACATGCCGAGATGAACCAGGAGGGTCTGGCCATCATCCAGGGTCCAGGTCAGAAATTTGGCGCGACGGTCCACCGCCGTCACCACACGCCCCGTCATGCGATCAACAAAACCATCGCTAAACGGCACCCGTAAACCGGCCCGGCGCTGTAAAACACGGACCACGCGGCGGCCCACCAAGGATGGGGCGATGCCACGGCGGACCGTTTCGACTTCGGGCAATTCAGGCATAGACTGTTCCCTGCTTGCTGTTGCCGCGGCCCGCCTGCATAGGCTAAGGTGCGGCTCAATTGATGGTGGACCAAGATGACGCAGCATAACGACCCCGGCACCGGAGACAAGACCGCCTCGTTCGGCTTTAGCGATGTGAAAGCATCCGAGAAGGCCGGTATGGTGCGTAAGGTGTTCAATAGTGTGGCCCCGAAATACGACATCATGAACGATGTCATGAGCGGCGGCTTGCACCGGCTGTGGAAAGAAGCCCTGGTCGATACCCTCAATCCGCAACCCGGCATTTGTCACCTGGATGTGGCCGGCGGCACTGGCGACATCGCCTTTCGTATCATCGATCGGCTGACCCAACGTCAGGCACAGGCACACTACGACATCACCGTCGCCGATATCAATGCGGCGATGTTGGCCGTTGGTCGGGATCGCGCCATCGACCGCAATCGGCTAGAGGGGCTTCGTTGGGTGTGCGGCAATGCCGAAGTGCTGCCGGTACCGTCGCAAAGTTATGATTCCTACACCATCGCCTTCGGCATTCGGAACGTGACCGATCGCGCCGCCGCGTTGCGCGACGCGTATCGCAGCTTAAAACCCGGCGGTCGTTTTTTGTGTCTTGAGTTTTCTCATGTGGTGTTGCCGCTGTTGGATCGCATCTATGATGCCTATTCCTTCCACGTCATTCCGCCCTTAGGGGGGCTCATTGCTGGGGATCGCGATAGCTATCAGTACCTCGTCGAAAGTATTCGCCGCTTTCCGGATCAGAAAACATTTGCCGATGAAATCACCGCAGCCGGTTTTGCCCGCGCCAGCTATCGCAACATGACCGGCGGCGTGGTCGCCCTTCATTCGGCGTGGCGCTTATAATGATCACGATCATGATTGTTGCGACGGCGACCGCTACGACGGCTGACACGATACGGAATTGTTTATGATCCGCGCGGCACGTCATTCGGTTCGCCTTATTCGTGTGGCCTTTACCTTGGCGCGGCACGACGCGTTGTTTCCGCTTGAACTGTTGGGCGATTTGCCGTGGCCGGTGCGTATCTTGAAAGCTGTCGCAAAATTGCGCCCAGCCACCACGGCCGAACAAATAGAACGGCCCGGCGCACGATTAGCCCGCGCTCTTCAGGATTTGGGCCCGACCTTCATCAAGCTCGGTCAAGGCATGGCGACGCGCCCCGATTTTGTCGGCATCGAGGTGGCGCAAGATCTTGCCAATTTGCAGGATAAACTGCCGCCGTTCCCCGGCACCGAAGCGCGCGCCATTATCGCCACCGAATTCGGAAAACCGGTCGAAGATTTGTTTGTTGCTTTCGACGATCACGCCATCGCCGCCGCGTCCATCGCTCAGGTCCATTTCGCGGTGCTGAAAAACGGCACCAAGGTCGCTGTCAAAGTTTTGCGCCCCGGCGTAGAACAAGCGTTCGCCCGTGATCTTGAAAGTTTTCGCTGGGCGGCAGGTTTGTTGGAACGGGCCCGCCCCGATATGAAACGGTTGCGGCCAACCGATGTCATCGACACCTTCGCCCAAAGTGTCGCGCTTGAAATGGATCTGCGCTATGAAGCCGCGGCCGCGTCGGAACTCAAAGAAAACCTAGCAGACGATCCGCAGTTTTCCGTGCCGGCGGTGATCTGGCCGGTGACCGCGCGGCGCATTCTGACACTCGAACGTGTCGAAGGGATTGCGCTCAATGATCATGCGGCACTGGTCGCTGCCAATCTTGATTTGCCCGCAACCGCCCAGGTCATTGTGCAAAGCTTTTTGAAGCAGGCCTTGTTCGACGGTTTTTTTCACGCCGATTTGCATCAAGGCAATCTGTTCGCCGCACCAGATGGCCGCATCATCGCGGTCGACTTCGGCATCATGGGACGGCTTGATCCGGAAACGCGGCGTGTCTTTGCGGAAATTTTATATGGATTTTTACGGCGCGATTATAACGCCGTCGCCGCCGCTCATTTCCGTGCGGGCTACGTGCCACCAGGTCAATCGCAAGCCCTGTTCGCGCAAGCCTTACGCGCCATCGGCGAGCCGATCACCGACAGCCCGGTCAAAGAAATTTCTTTGGGCGGTTTGTTGGCGCAATTGTTGAAGACGACCGAAACTTTCGCCATGCAAACACAACCACAATTGCTGTTGTTGCAAAAAACCATGGTGATGGTCGAAGGGGTTGCCAGCAAGCTTGATCCGGACGTCAATATGTGGGAGCTGTCGCGCCCTGTCATCGAACGCTGGATGCGCGAAAATCTTGGTCCCCAGGCCCGCATCAAAGATGGCGTGACCCGCATCGCGTCCTTGATCGAACGAGCCCCAGCCTTCATCGACGATCTGGAACATATCGTCGCCGATGCACGCCGCAGCGGTCTGCGCTTGCGACTCGATAGTGACGGTGCGCCGCGCGGTTATGGGCAATTGATCTGGCCGCTCTTGGCCGGATTGGTGGGCGGCGGTGTCGCGCTCGCGATTTATGCCCTGGTGTCGTAGGCCCCTATATCCCAGGTTACCCCGGCCTAAGGCTGAGGCGTAATATCGAAAAAATTACAAAAACATTGCGTAGAACCTTGCGGACGACCCGTCGGCTGCGTACTTTATGGTCATTGCGACAAAATCTGGCGAGATTCCCATATGGCTGAACGGCGTATACTTCTCATCATCGGTGGTGGAATTGCCGCCTATAAATGCCTGGAATTGATCCGTCGCCTCAGTGACCACGGCATCGCCACCCGCACCATTTTGACCAAATCCGGGGCCGAGTTCGTGACCCCCTTAAGCGTCTCAAGCCTTTCGGGCGACAAGGTTTATAGCGATCTGTTTTCGCTCACCGACGAATCGGAGATGGGCCATATCCGTTTATCCCGCGAAGCCGATCTCGTGGTGGTGGCCCCGGCCACAGCCGATTTGATGGCCAAAATGGCCAGCGGCATCGCCAGTGATTTGGCCACGACCGCACTTTTGGCCACCAATAAACCGGTGATGATCGCCCCGGCCATGAACACCCAGATGTGGACCCACCTGGCGACCCAGCGCAATCTGGCGACCCTCCGGGGGGATGGCGTTGCCGTCATCGAGCCGGGTGCCGGAGCCTTGGCCTGCGGCGAGGTCGGGGCCGGACGCATGGCCGAACCGAGCGCCATTTTGGCCGCCATCCTGGCGTTTTATGACCAAGGCAGTCTGCACCGCCCCTTGGCCGGGCGACGGGCCATCGTCACCGCCGGGCCGACCTGGGAAGCGATCGATCCGGTCCGCTATATCGCCAACCGGTCATCGGGCAAACAAGGCTACGCCATTGCTGCCGCCCTGGCCCGGCTTGGGGCCGAGACGACATTGGTGTCCGGCCCGACCGCGCTCGACAACCCGACCGGGGTCGCCATGATCCGGGTCGAATCCGCCCGGGACATGTTGGCTGCCGTGCAACAGGCCTTGCCCGCCGATGTGGCGGTGTGTGTCGCCGCCGTCTCGGACTGGCGGGTGCCCAACGACGCGACCCAAAAAATCAAGAAAAACGGTGGCGCGCCGCCGTCGCTCGACCTAGTTGAAAACCCGGATATTCTGGCCACCTTGTCCGGACGCAACAGCAATCGCCCGGGCCTGGTCGTCGGCTTCGCCGCCGAGACCGAGCGCGTCATCGATCATGCCACCGAAAAGCGCATCCGCAAGGGCTGCGATTGGATTGTCGCCAATGATGTGAGCCCTGCCAGGGGGGTCATGGGCGGCGATCAAAATACCGTCCATTTGATCACCGAAGCCGGGGTCGAACACTGGCCGCCGAATGCCAAGGATGCGGTGGCCGACCATTTAGCCCGGCGCATTGCCGATTATTTTGCAGCCTAGGATTTTACAGGAAATTTCATGTCCGACCATCAAACCGGGATTCTTGAACGACCATCCACAACCACGGTTACATCCGTCGCCGTGAAATGGCTGCCGCATGGGGATGGCCTGCCGCTGCCGCGCTACGAAACACCCTTGAGCGCCGGCGTGGATTTGGCCGCCGCCGTCGATCAGGATCTGACGATCGCGCCCGGCACCCGGGCTATGGTGCCGACCGGGCTCGCCATCGCGTTACCGGCCGGATATGAAGCCCAAGTTCGCCCACGGTCCGGCTTGGCGGCCAAAAACGGTGTCACCGTGTTGAACAGCCCCGGCACCATCGACGCCGACTATCGCGGCGAAATCAAAGTGATCTTGATCAATCACGGGGCCGAACCGTTTGTCATCAGCCGCGGCATGCGGATTGCCCAGATGGTGATCGCGCCGGTGACGCAAGTGGCGTGGCTGGCCGTTGACAGCTTGGATGAAACCGCCCGGGGCAGCGGCGGTTTCGGTTCGACCGGCGTCTAATAAGGGAGCCCCTGGCCGATGTTCCGTTTATCCAAGAAGATGCTGTTTGCGCTCGAGGCCGTGGTCGACATCGCCTATAATGGACGGGCCGAGCCGGTGCAATCCAAGGAAATCACCAAGCGCCAAGGAATCCCGCAACGCTATCTCGAACAAGTTATGCAACAATTGGTGCGGGCCGGTGTTTTGAAAGGGGTGCGTGGCCCTCGGGGCGGCTATTTTTTGGCCCGTGAGCGACGCCGCATCACCGTCGGCGAGATCATTGCCGTGGTCAGCGCCTTAGAAGGCGGTATTGACGGCGCCGATTACGATAGTCCGTCCGATCTCGGTCGGAAAGTCGTGAAACCGCTGATCGACCAGTTGAACCGGGACATCATGCAAAAGCTGAACGCGATCACCATCCAAGATCTTTGTACTCGGGCCGATACAAAAGGTGTCGCCGCCGAGATCGAACGTGATCTGGATTTCATCATCTAGGGTTATGCGTTGCCGGGTTGTTATCGGCACAGGCGAGCACGAAGCAATGGTGCAGCCTTGCCTTTAAAAACAAACCCTATAGAATTAATCGAGATTATTCATGAGCGGGAGACTAAAATGTCTGTGACCAAGACAGGAACCAAGGGGCGCGGCAAGATATACAGCAATATCACCGAGACCATCGGCAACACGCCGCTGGTCCGCCTCAACCGCGTGACCGAAGGGCTGAAGGCCGATGTGGTGCTCAAGCTCGAATTCTTTAATCCGCTGTCCTCGGTTAAAGACCGCATCGGCATATCCTTGATCGAAAGCCTCGAGGAACAAGGCAAGCTCAAGGAAGGCACCGTGATCGTCGAGCCGACCTCGGGCAATACCGGGATCGCGCTGGCCTTCGTGGCCGCCGCCAAAGGCTATAAACTGATCCTGGTCATGCCGGAAAGCATGTCGATCGAGCGCCGCAAGATGCTGGCCCTGCTTGGCGCCGAACTGGAACTGACGCCCGCCGCCAAAGGCATGCGCGGCGCCATCGACCGGGCCAATGAGATCGTCGCCACCAATCCGAACGCCGTCATTGCCCAGCAATTCGACAATCCGGCCAACCCACAAATTCACCGCATCACCACCGCCGAGGAAATCTGGAACGACACCGACGGCAAAGTCGATATCGTTATTTCCGGGGTCGGCACCGGCGGTACCTTGACCGGGGTCGGCGAAGTGCTGAAAGAGCGGAAACCGGGTGTAAAAATCGTCGCGGTCGAGCCGGAAGACAGCCCGGTCTTGTCCGGCGGACAACCTGGCCCGCACAAGATCCAAGGCATCGGCGCAGGCTTTGTGCCGTCCATTCTGGACACCAGCCTGATCGACGAAGTTATTACGATCGGCAATGAAACCGCTTTTGCCACCGCCCGCAAAGTGGCGCGCGAAGAAGGCATTCCCGGCGGGATTTCATCCGGCGCCGCGGTCGCCGCAGCGCTCGAAGTAGCCAAGCGCCCGGAGTCTGCCGGGAAGCTGATCGTGGTCATCATCCCGTCCTTCGCCGAACGCTATCTGACGACGGCGTTGTTCGACGGTCTTTGATAAATTCCCCCGTGGTTCGCATCACGGGGAGTTACCCTTTGGATCAGCGATGGATCTTCGTGACGATCAACTGGACCGCTATGCGCGCCATGTGATCCTGCGTCAAGTGGGCGGCGCGGGGCAGCAGGCTTTGCTGAACGCCCGCGTTTTGGTGATCGGGGCCGGTGGCCTGGGCTCGCCGTTGCTGCTCTATTTGGCGGCGGCCGGGGTCGGCACCATCGGCATCGTCGATGACGACATCGTGTCGCTGTCCAATCTGCAACGCCAAATTGTGCATCCGACGGCAGCGGTCGACCGGGCCAAAACCGATAGCGCCATCGCCACCTTGCAAGCCATCAACCCGGACGTCACGGTCATCCCCTATAAACTTCGCCTGACCGCCGACAATGCCCTGGAGCTCGTATCCGGTTACGACATCGTCGCCGACGGGTCCGATAATTTCGCCACCCGCTTTGCCGTCAACGATGCCTGCATTGCCGCTAGAAAGACGTTGGTATCCGCCGCGCTGAGCCAATTCGAAGGCCAATTGGCCACATTCAAACCCCACGCCGGGGACGATTTACCGTGCTATCGCTGTTTTGTCCCGGACACCCCGCCCCATGTCCGCAACTGCGCCGAAGAAGGCATTTTAGGCGCCGTCGCCGGTGTCATGGGCACCTGGCAAGCGGTCGAGGTGATGAAAGAAATTCTTGAGATCGGCGACAGCCTGGCCGGACGTATTTTACTTTACGACGCGCTATCAACTCGTACACGAACCGTGCGGATCAAACGCGATCCGCACTGCCCAAGCTGTCATGGCTTGAGCTAGCTCACAAAACAGCTCCAACTCTCATAAAATCACTAAGAACTACCAAACTTTCCACCAAGCTTTCGGCTTGATCTGGCTTTTGGTGAGAATGCCGTTATTGAAACGTTCCTCGAGAATCATCGAGAACTTGTTAAAATCATGCATTGTTTCTGGGCCGGAATAGCCTAGATCGTCAAAGTTCTCTGTATAGTCGTACAAATATAGGCCGTCATCCCCGTAATACTGTGCAGCAAAGGCTTGGCCTTCTTCATTCAAGTCTTCGCTCGTAAACTTGCCATCACAATAGCTAAACAGAAACTCCGTAGCCGTCATCTCTCCCTTGATGACATGCTGTACTGCCTCTGGCTGTTCTTGCAGATGCAAGTCACCAGCCCAGCCTTTGACAAAACACCATTTCAGAAATAAGGCGATGTGGGTGGCACCATATTCATCAGGATGATCCGCCGGAAAGTTATCCCCGCCGTAATGCCAGCTCGCATCATCATATTTCATGAGGATCCACGACATCTTTTAGCAAGGCTACTGAAAGCAACATTGCAATGCTACGCCGCCATAAACCACTTTGCCCAACCAGGTTGGGTCGTTTGATTTAGGAATAGACACTTTCCTGGACGGTGTCGGGGAACACCCGATCCGGCGGCGCATGGCCGTCGACGAAGGTTTTGATATTGATCAGCACCTTTTCGCCCATATCGAGCCGGCCTTCGATGGTGGCCGAGCCCATATGCGGCAGCAGCAACACATTGTCCAATTCCACAAGCTTCGGATTGACCGCCGGCTCGTGTTCAAACACATCGAGCCCGGCGCCACCGATCTTGCCTTGTTGCAACAACCGCACCAGGGCGTTTTCATCGATCACTTCCCCACGGGAGGTGTTGATGATGAACACATGCGGCTTCAACAGTTTCAAACGACGATCCGACAACAAGTGATAGGTCGCCGGTGTATGCGGGCAGTTGACGGAAATGATATCCATCCGCGCCAGCATCTGATCCAAGCTTTCCCAATAGGTCGCTTCGAGCTCTTGCTCCAAATCGGTGCTGATCCGGCGGCGGTTATGGTAATGGATCGACAATCCGAACGCTTTGGCCCGGCGCGCCACGGCCTGACCGATCCGGCCCATGCCGATGATCCCAAGCCGCTTGCCCCAGATCCGGTGACCAAGCATACCGGTCGGCGACCAGCCTTCCCATTTGCCCGAGCGCAAATGCCGTTCACCTTCCGACAACCGCCGCGGCACCGCCAGCAACAATGCCATGGTCATATCGGCGGTGTCTTCGGTCAGAACGCCGGGCGTATTGGTGACGGTGATCCCGCGCTGACGGGCCGTGGCCAGATCGATATGGTCGACCCCGGTCCCGAAATTGGCGATCAGCCGCAGATTGGGGTTGACCTGGGCCAAGACCCGGGCGTCGATGCGGTCGGTGACCGTCGGGACCAAGACATCGGCGCGCTGAACGGCGTCGATCAACTGTTCCCGCGTAAACGGTTCGTCACTCAGATTGAGCTGGACATCAAACAGCTCAGCCATCCGCGTTTCGATCGGATCGGGCAATTTGCGCGTAACGACGACAAGTGTTTTTTTGCTCATAAAGCCTCGCTTCACGCCTGTTCCGATTATATAGGATCCGACTATATTGGAAATGCCCAACTACTACCCAGGGCCTTTATGCTTCCCGAACTGTCGGTTACACCATATATCAGGCTCAATATTTGTCAGGTACAACCTGGCTCTCGTTCTGTGTAACAGAACTGCCAGCGCCTTTCAAATGAAGCAATTGAGAAATCATCGCCAATTAAAAACATTCTTGGGTATTGTGGGTCAACTCATGATCCTGGTCATGATCCTGGTCATGATCCTGGCTTCTGATCCTTATGCTCCCAATGCTTCTGCCCTTGACCCAAGACCTGCGACCGTCTTATGAGTGAGTCCTATGATTGACACCCTGCAGCGCATAAGCCGAACCGTTTTTGGCGCCAACCGATCACCCGCTGGACAGTCCAAAAAACTGTCTACAGGCAAACCTATTGTCATGGCGCTGCTGTGCGGTTTGGTTTTGACCGCCGCCGATACGCCCGCAAGCCCGCTCGAAGGGAAAGACGTGCCGGACGCCAAGGCCGGAACCTCGGGCCTGCCGGTGCCGCGCTACGTCTCGCTTGGGGCCCAGGAAGTCAACATGCGGACCGGCCCCGGAACCCGCTATCCGGTCAAATGGATATACAACCGCAAAACCTATCCGGTGAAGGTCGAAGCCGAGTTTGATATTTGGCGCAAAATTCGCGACCGCGACGGTGAACATGGCTGGGTCCACGGCAGCCTGTTGTCGGGTCGTCGCACGGTGATCATCGCCGGTGATCCGGCACTTCATATGCAGACCCTTTACGACAAACCACATCCCGCGAGCCAAGCCGTGTTGCGGGCCGAGGATGGCGTCATTGCCGACCTGTTGGAATGCCAGCCTGATTGGTGCCGGGTTCGCATCGACGGTAAAAAAGGATGGGTCATCCGCGACGGCCTATGGGGCCTGCTGGATACGGACGGGACGTCGTAATATCCATACCCCACAGCACCATGGACCGCCGGGTCGAGCCCGGCGGTGACGGTTACGTTTATGGAATACAACAACCGTCTATAAAAATATGACACCGTCTATGAAAATATGACAACCGTCATTGCCGGGCTCGACCCGGCAATCCACGCTTACGCCACAGCCCCGTTACAGCCGCGTAACAGGCCCAAAAAACCACGGAAAATAGGGGGCAGGGCTAAAGCCGTTAGGCCCGTTTACCCTTGATGCGGATGATGATATCGACCCGCGACACTTCGGAGCCTTCGGGCGCGGTCGGCAAGCCAGAGACCGCCACGCCGGAGGCGCAAATGTCCTCAAGCTTATTTTCATCTTCATGGAAGAAGTGATGATGGTCGGACACATTGGTGTCGAAATAGGCGCGCCCGCAATCGACCACAACCTCCCGCAGCAATCCACTGTCGGTAAATTGATGCAGGGTGTTATAGACCGTCGCCAGGGATACCTTGGCGCCATGGCGCACGGCTTCTTCATGAAGCGTTTCTGCGGTCACATGGCGATCGCAACCGGTATCGAACAACAGTCGGCCCAAGGCCAGACGCTGGCGGGTCGGGCGCAATCCAACCGCCCGCAACCGTTGCAACGATTGTGCATATGGCCGCCCGGAAGACCCGGTCGCCACACCACCTGTTATTTTCGTCGCTTGGTCTTCCACAGTTTTCACCTTAGGTCGCAATTGAGAAACACTACCATATCTCTCTGCTATGTGGCGACCAATTTAGAAAAAGTCAAGAAAGGGCACGAACTGACGCCCCAGCAAGACTTAATCCCCGGTCATAATGCGATCCACCAATTGCTTCACGGTCGGAATGAAGCCATTGGAATAGAACGGATCTTTGGCAAAGTTATAGGCCACGTGACCGGCAAACATCAAATTGTTGTCGACTTTGCCGCCATGGGCGATATCGATCAAGGTCTTCTGAATGCAGAAGCTTCTCGGGTCGGCCTTGCGGCCCGACGAATTGGTTTCGTTATCGGCCCAGTTCGAGAATTTGCAGTGGCTGAGGCAGCCCATGCAATCGGCCTGGTCCTTTTTGATCTCGTCGCGCCGTTCCGGCGTCACGAAAACCATGGTTTGATCCGGGGTCTTCATGGCCTCGGTATAGCCTTGACGCATCCATTCCAAAGCATGCACGCGATCAGCCGGAGCTACATAGACGGGGCGGCGACCAACCGTTAATTCATCCGTCAATTCACCGACCGGCATGACGCTGAAGGCGACTTGACGTTGAAACCGGCCTTCGAGTTCGCGCAAGAAGCTGTTGCGCACCGCCGACGAATAAAACCCGGTCGGGCTGAAATCATGAAGCGAGACATCGCCTTCCTTGATCGCCAACAGCTGTTGCTTCCACTCGTCAGGGATTTCACTTTCAGTGGTCAACAGCGGCCGGGTCCCGAATTGGAACGCAATCGGGCCCAATTCAGGGTTATCGATCCAGTTTTCCCAATCGCGCAGATACCAAACGCCACCAGCCATCACAATCGGCACTTCCGGGACACCGTTTTCGCGCATTTCACGGCGCAATTCGGCAACCCGTGGATAGGGGTCTTGGGGGACGCGCGGATCTTCGGAATTGGACAACCCGTTGTGGCCGCCGGCCAACCACGGATCTTCATAAACGACACTGCCGAGCCACTCGGCGTATTTCTTATAGGCGCGTTTCCACAACGCCCGAAAGGCCCGACCCGACGATACGATCGGGTGGTAATGAACACCATATTGGGCCGCAATTTCAGAGAGTTTATAGGGCATACCGGCGCCGCAGGTGACGCCATGGACCAAGCCCTTGGTCTTCTCGAGCACCGCGCGCAAAATGCGCTCGGCTCCACCCATTTCCCACAGAATATTGATGTGAATACGGCCTTGGCCATTGGCCATGTCATAGGCCCTTTTCACCTGGGCCACGCCGCCAGCAATACCGTAATCGATCAGTTCTTCATGGCGCTCCCGCCGCGTTTTACCACGATAGATCTGCGGGATGATATTGCCGAACGCATCATAGCTGTCCGCATTAACGCAAGACACGGTGCCGACGCCGCCGGCAGCCGCCCAAGCGCCTGAACTCGCTCCCGTCGTAACGGAGACCCCCTTACCACCTTCAATGAGCGGCCATACTTCCCGCCCCGAGATCAAAAGAGGCTTCAACGCGCGCATAGGATCATTCGCCTTCTTAAGCTGTTAACCACAAAGCCAGGCCGGATAATCTCCAGGAGACATCCGGCCCATTCATTCGGACTTCTGCGATACTATATAGGATGTGCCACACCAAGAGTCCACTGTTCCCAATAATTTATTGGGATATCAGAGACTTAGGCGTCTTGCTTTTCCTTTGACGAGGCTTGATCGCCAAGATCTTCGCCGGTTTCTTGATTGACGGCGCGGCGGCTCAAGCGAACTTTGCCACGTTCATCGATGCCCAAAACCTTAACTTTAATGGGATCGCCTTCCTTGACCACATCGCTAACCTGTTGAACACGCTTGGGTGCCAGCTCGCTGATATGCACAAGACCGTCTTTGTTGCCGATGAAATTGACGAACGCGCCGAACTCGACAACCTTGACCACCTTACCGTCGTAGATCTGACCGATTTCCGGCTCGGCAACGATGCCTTGGATCCACTTCACAGCTTTTTGAATGGCTTCGAGATTGGCCGAGGACACTTTGATCGTGCCATCGTCTTCGATATCGACCTTAGCGCCGGTCACTTCGCAGATTTCGCGAATGACTTTACCGCCGGTGCCGATCACTTCACGGATCTTTTCTTTGTTGATCTTGAAGGTTTCGATCCGCGGCGCATAGGCCGACAATTCTTGACGCGCGCCGGACAACGCCCGCTCCATCTCACCAAGAATGTGAGCACGGCCGCCACTGGCTTGATCCAGAGCTTGACGCATGATCGCCTCGGTGATGCCGGCGATTTTGATATCCATCTGCAGCGCGGTCACACCCTTGGAGGTCCCGGCTACTTTGAAATCCATATCGCCAAGATGATCTTCGTCACCAAGGATATCCGACAACACCGCAAAGCGATCGCCTTCGAGGATCAGCCCCATCGCAATACCCGAAACCGGGCTTGAAATCGGCACACCGGCATCCATCATCGCCAACGACGCACCGCACACGCTGGCCATCGACGACGACCCGTTTGATTCGGTGATCTCGGACACAACACGAATGGTGTAAGGGAAGGCTTCCTTTTTCGGCAGCACGGCATGAACCGCACGCCATGCCAATTTGCCATGGCCCACTTCGCGACGACCCGTGAACCCGACGCGGCCGGTTTCACCGACGGAGTAGGGCGGGAAGTTGTAATGGAGCAGGAAGTTTTCGCGATATTCGCCTTCGAGCGCATCGATAATTTGTTCGTCATCGCCGGTGCCCAAAGTTGCGACCACCAAGGCTTGCGTTTCACCGCGGGTGAACAACGCACTGCCATGCGAGCGCGGCAATACACCGACCTCAGCAACAATCGGACGCACTGTGACCAGATCGCGACCATCGATACGACGACCGGTGTCAAGAATGTCACCACGCACGATGTCTTTTTCGAGATCTTTCAAAAGACCGCCGACCAATTGGGCGTTTTCGCCGCCGTCTTCGATCAGCTCTTTCTTCACGCGTGTTTTCGCTTCGGAGATCTTAGCAACACGCGTTTGCTTTACGGTTTCTTTGTAAGCGGCCCGCAGATCGGCTTCAGCCAAATCTTTGATGCGCGCAATCAACGCCGAATTATCAGGCGCTTCCGGCAGATCCCATGGATCTTTCGCGGCTTGTTCGGCCAGCGCGATGATCGCATCAAGCACCGGCTTCATGGCGTTGTGACCAAACACCACGGCACCGAGCATGACATCTTCCGAAAGCTCTTTTGCTTCGGATTCAACCATCAACACGGCATCCCGTGTACCGGCCACAACCAGCTCAAGCTCGCTGTCTTTGATTTCTTCTTGTGTTGGGTTCAGAATGTATTCGCCATTCTTATAGCCAACCTTCGCACCGCCGACGGGACCGAAGAACGGAATGCCAGACAACGTCAATGCTGCACTGGCGCCGATCATAGCGACGACATCCGCATCGTTTTCGAGATCATGGCTAAGGACCGTACAGGTCACTTGGGTTTCGTTGCGGAAATTACTGGGGAACAAGGGACGGATCGGACGATCGATCAAACGCGAAACCAATGTTTCCTTTTCGCTTGGACGCCCTTCGCGCTTGAAAAAGCCGCCTGGTATTTTTCCGGCAGCATAGGTGCGCTCAAAATAATTCACTGTGAGGGGGAAAAAGTCGATATCCGGCTTGGCCGCTTTGGCTGCCACAGCAACGCACAACACCGTCGTTCCACCATAGGTAGCCATGACCGCGCCGTCAGCCTGCCGCGCAATATGACCTGTTTCGAGGGTGAGCTTCCGCCCGCCCCACTCGATTTCTTTCCGATAAATTTCAAACATTTTTATATCCTAATGTCAGCTGATGGTGGCTAGCTCCGCCCGTTCGGGCTTGGTCGAGTAACCGACACATCGTCCGTTCAACCCCCATGGGTGAAACGGAGGGGCGCCCTATGCGCCAGAAAGACCTCACCTTGATGGAAAGCCTTTCGTCTTAAAGAAACGCCTTATTATTTTTGAAAGGGCGTTTATCATTTTTTAAAAACAGGGCAGGCGTGACGCCTGCCCTTTTTAAAGTCGAACCGTCGACTACTTACGAATGCCAAGCGATTGGATCAGCTTGGTGTAACGATTTTGATCGCGGCTTTTGAGATAGTCGAGCAAACGACGACGCTCATTGACCAATTTCAGCAACCCACGACGCGAATGATGATCTTTCGCATGGGTTTTGAAATGTTCGGTCAGGTTGGTGATACGCTCGGTCAGAATGGCGACTTGCACTTCCGGAGACCCGGTATCGCCTGCTTTGGTGGCGTATTCAGAAATAAGCGCCTGCTTGCGCTCGGCCGTAATAGTCATTTTTCGTGCTCCTCGGCATCCCAATTTACAAATTAAAGACGCGGAGCGGTTTTAAAACGCCGGCGTCCAGATTTGCCAAGGCGATCAGGTCATCTGCCGATTTGACGCAAACAGTCCCCTGTTTACTGCTCGGAATTCGGAGCGTCTGCCCCAACCTGAGGCGCTTGGCCTCGCTCTCCGTCACGGCCACCGCCGGGATGCCGTCCAGCGCGGTCTCAACAGAGAGAAGATAGCTATTAAGCGGCGCACTATGGACCAAGTCCATAAGCTTATCCAGCGAAATCGCATGATCGGCGCCAAACGGGCCGACCCGCAGACGCCGTAAATCGGCCACATGGCCATAAACACCAAGGAGCCGCCCCAAGTCCCGGGCGATCGACCGGACATAGGTGCCTTTGCCGCATATCAACCGAAATGTGCTGTAATCCGGGCCTTCAAACCCGTCGAGATCAGACATGAGGGACAAATCCCGGACCACGACGGTGCGCGCCGCAAGATCAACGGCCTCGCCATCCCGGGCCAGGTCATAGGCCCGCGCGCCATCGACTTTGATGGCCGAAAAAGACGGTGGCTTCTGGCTGATTTGGCCGATGAATTGGGGCAATTGGGCGGTTATATCGGCTATGGATGGTCGCTGGTCGGAACGATCGGTAACGCTGCCTTCGCGGTCGTCGGTGGTCCGGCCTTCGCCCCAGCGGACGACAAAACGATATTCTTTCTCGCCGTCCACTATATAGGGGATGGTCTTGGTGGCTTCCCCAAACGCCAGCGGCAGGATTCCGGAGGCGAGGGGATCGAGCGTGCCGCCATGACCGGCCTTGGCCGCGCCCAAAAGATAGCGAGCCTTACCCACCACCTGGGTCGAGGTCATGCCGACCGGTTTATCGATATTGAGCCATCCGCTGATGGCTTTGCCACGCCGCGCCACCGTGGGCACTCATGCGCTACGGGACGGATCGATACCGTCTTTGAAATCGTCTTCAGCGTCATCTTGGCCATGTTCCTCAAGATCACGCGCAACACGCGGATCTTTCAGCAGCGCTTCAATGCGCCCGGCGGCATCGAACGACGGATCGCTCCGGAACACCAACCGCGGGGAGTATTTTAGCTGGACCTTTTCCGCCACCAGATGACTAAGAAAACCGCCGCAGCGATTTAATCCGGCCAGCACATCGTTCAAATCACGGCCCCCGAGCGGCATCACGAAAACCGTGGCATGACGCAAATCGGGGCTGGGCCGCACTTCGGAAACGGTAACCGACACGCCCTCTAAACTCGGGTCCCTGAGCTCACCGCGCGCCAGGATATCGGCCAGACCATGTCTGATCGCTTCCCCAACCCGCAATAGGCGATGGCTTGTCCCCGGCCGTGCAGACCTGGTCATGATGGAGGACCTTTCTGAAAAATCGGCTTAGAGGCTCCGCGATACTTCAACCACTTCGTAGATCTCAATCATATCACCAGCCTTGAGATCCGAGTAATTGACGAAGGACATACCGCATTCCGTACCGGCCCGTACTTCCTTGACCTCGTCTTTGAAGCGTCTGAGGGATCCGAGGTCGCCATCGTAAATGACCACATCGTCCCGCAACAACCGCGCTTTGGCGCCAGACCGCGCCAACCCTTCGACCACAAGACAACCAGCGGCTTTGCCGGTTTTGCCTGCGGTAAAGACTTGCAGCACTTGGGCCATCCCGAGCGTCGTCTCGCGCCGTTCCGGCGCCAGCAAGCCGGACATCGCCGCTTTCACATCATCGACCAGATCATAGATCACGGAATAGTAGCGGATTTCGATGCCTTCGCGTTCAGCCAAATCACGGGCTTGCGCATTGGCACGGACGTTGAACGCCAGGATCGGCGCGTTCGAAGCCTTGGCCAAAATGACATCGCTTTCAGTCACGCCGCCTACAGCGCTATGCAGCACCTTGGCCTTGACTTCATCGGTGCCGAGCTTTTCAAGGGCGCCGGTGATCGCTTCAACCGACCCCTGGACATCGCCTTTGAGCACGATCGAAAATGATTTGGCTTGGCTTTCTTTCAAGCGGCCGAACAACGTCTCGAGGCTGGTGGGACGACCGATATCGGATTTCTTGAACGCCAACTGACGGGCCCGGAAATCAGCAATTTCACGAGCACGGGCTTCGCTTTCGACGACCGAGAAATCATCACCGGCCGACGGCGCACCGCTCAGCCCCAACACTTCGACCGGGAACGATGGACCAGCGGTGCTGACACGACGACCGCGATCATCGACCAACGCCCGGACCTTACCCCATTCGGTACCGGCCACAACGATATCGCCGATCTTGAGGGTCCCGCGCTTCACGAGCACCGTGGCAACAGCACCGCGGCCTTTGTCGAGCTCAGCTTCAACAACGACACCTTCTGCAGCACGGTTCGGATTGGCTTTCAGTTCAAGCACTTCGGCTTGCAATGTGATGGCTTCTGTCAGTTTATCGAGATGCAGACGTTTGAGCGCCGATACCGGCACCGTCATCACATCGCCACCCAATTCTTCAACAACGATGCTGTGTTGCAGCAGTTCTTGACGAACACGATCGGGATTGGCCGCCGGTTTATCAATTTTGTTGATGGCGACAATCATCGGCACTTCGGCGGCGCGCGCATGATTGATCGCTTCGATTGTTTGCGGCATCACACCATCGTCAGCGGCAACCACCAACACCACAATGTCGGTGATCTTGGCCCCGCGCGACCGCATCGCCGTAAAGGCTTCGTGGCCCGGCGTATCAAGGAAGGTGATCTTTTGGCCACCATCGAGCGTCACTTGGTAGGCCCCGATGTGCTGCGTGATACCACCCGCTTCACCGGAAACCACATCCGTTGTCCGCAACGCATCCAACAATGACGTTTTACCATGGTCGACGTGACCCATGATGGTCACAACCGGCGGACGAGATTCCATATCGACGTCAATATCGGCTTCACCGACCACGCCGATTTCAACATCGGACTCGCTGACCCGCTTTGGCGTATGGCCGAATTCGGAAACGATCAATTCCGCCGTATCGGTGTCGATGACATCGCCCATACCGGCCATGATGCCGTTTTTCATCAAAGCGCGGACGACATCGACGGCCCGTTCCGTCATACGGTTAGCCAATTCTTGCACCGTAATGCGGTCAGGAATGATAACTTCACGAAACACTTTTGCTGGCGCTCCTTGTTCGGCGCGCAAGCGCTTTTCTTTTTCACGGGCCCGCCTTAAGGCCGCAAGGCTGCGTTGACGAGGGGCTTCTTCACCATCATCCAACGCCGCAACATTGACTGTAATTTTACCACGACGACGTGGTTCTTCCCGTACCGTACGAACCGGCTTGTGGGCGGCACCGCCACCGCCGCCGCCACCGCCACGACCGCCACGGCCACCACGGCGACCATCATCCTCTTCTTCTTCCGCAAAACCGTGTTTGGTCGCGAGCGTTGGCTTGCGCGCTGGCGCGGCATTCGGAGCATCAGCCTTGGGCTTCGCATCAGGTTTTTGCTTGGCTTGAGCCGCTGCAACACGCGCTTCATCTTCTGATTTACGACGTTGCTCGGCTTCGGTCGCACGCCGCTGCTCGTCAACTTTACGCCGCTCTTCTTCGTCTGTTTTCCGCTTCGCATCCTCTTCACGACGACGACGAGCTTCCTGAGCCGCCAGATCTTCCGTTTCGCGGCGCGTTCTTTCTTCCGCAAAGCGACGAGCGTTTTCTTCTTCGCTGCGGCGAATTTCTTCTTCCATACGGCGCGCGCCTTCCAAGGCCCGGAATCGCGCTTCACGCTCGTCACCCGTCAAACGGCTGGCTGTATCATCCAGCACAGCAGCCGGAACCTCGAGCTTAACCTCGGGTTTCTTAGGCTTCAAAACCGATGGATCGAAGGTTTGTACAGGCGGTGCTGGCTGAGCCGGAGGTTGCGCCCCAACATCCTTACGCGCCAGTTTCCGTTTATGCTCAACAATGACTGTCGACTTACCGCGCCCGCCGGACGCGATATTCGGACGCGACCCTCCAGCATCCGTCGACCGCTTTAATTGCAGCGTCAGACGTCCTGCTCCGGTCTTATTGTCTTCTTGGCTGTCCGTGTCACTCATTCCTAAGCCTTCGCTCACTTCTTACCTATGCGTCTTGCCCGGACCCATCGGATCCGGAAGAGACAGTGTTTTCGGCCTCGCCGCGACCAATCGCTGCGTCCCTCATACGTCCATCCGAACTTAGCCACTCCGGAAGCTGACGAAAACCGGCCAAACGGTCGACTTCCTCCAGAAAGCGGAGACCAAGCCCCTGTGGCGTCAGCGCAGCATGTACCACATTTTCACGCCCCAACGCCAAACTCAATTCTTCGCGGCCAAACACGGCAACAACACGCCGCCCCGGCCGGATCAATTTCGACCGACCATCGGCGCTCCCGTCTGCTGCTGTGACCAGCACCGCATTGGGGTCTTCAGTCAAGGCCGCCTTAACCGATTCGAACCCCAAGATGACCAGCCCGACCCGTCGTGCCAACCCTAAGAGATCCAAACAATTTTTAGCCAAAAGGGCCGAGACCCGCTGGCTCAAATCTTCATCGACCGTCACCTTGGCCGCTATAGGTAGTGCGCCACCGCCTGTTTTTCCAGGTTCTGTCTTTCCAGGCCCTGTCTTTCCGGCGTGCGCACCATAGGCCCGCTGCACCGCCTTGATAAACAGCCGCTTCTGCACCGCCGTATCGATTGCCGCGTGGCTGGCCGTAACCCAGTAGCCCCGGCCCGGTAACTTACCGGCGAGATCCGGGGTTATCCGTCCCTCGCCGTCGAGGGCAAAACGAATCAACTGAGCCGGATCATCAATTTCACCGGTAACTATGCAGCGCCGTTCGGATTGGCGCTCTGAATCGCGCCCGCGCGTCATAGCCGTTCCTCCCGCGTCGTCGCCCTATGCCCCAGCTTCTCCGGCTTGGGCTGCTTCTCCGGCATCCTCGTCCTCGAACCAATGAGCACGCGCCGCCATGATAATGGTGTTGGCATCGGCTTCGCTCAAGCCATACCCACGCAGAATACCATCTTCCTTATTGGTCAGCTCGTCGGCGGCCAAATCCCCCAAATCATCAAGGGTTTTCACACCAGCTTCTCCCAAGGCCACCAACATTTGCGGCGTCAGGCCCTCGATACCGGCCAACGCATCGTCAACACCCAAGGCCACACGCTTTTGCTCGGCCTCGGCAGAGATTGTCTCGATCGCTTCGCGCGCGCGGCGTTGCAGCTCTTCGACCAAGCCCTCGTCAAAGCCTTCGATGCTGGCAAATTCGTCCGCATCCACATAAGCCACGTCTTCGATATCGGCGAAGCCTTCGGTCACCAGCAATTGTGCCAAAGTTTCGTCCACATCCAGTTGCGCGACGAACGCCTGAGTCCGTTGCTTGAATTCTTCTTGGCGACGGGTCGATTCATCGGCTTCGGTCATGATGTCGATCACCCAGCCGGTCAACTGCGACGCCAACCGCACGTTCTGACCACGGCGACCGATGGCCAAAGACAGTTGATCGTCCGGCACCACCACTTCGATCCGACGGCTTTCTTCATCCAACACGACCTTGGCCACATCAGCCGGCGCCAAAGCATGAATGATGAAGGTGGCCGGATCCGGCGACCATTGAATGATGTCGATTTTTTCACCTTGCAGTTCACCAACCACGGCTTGCACCCGGCTGCCGCGCATACCGACGCAGGCGCCGACCGGATCAATGCTGTGATCGTTGGAGGTCACGGCGATTTTCGCCCGGCTGCCGGGATCACGCGCAACCGATTTGATTTCGATAATGCCGTCATAAATTTCAGGCACTTCTTGCATGAACAATTTGGCCATGAATTCCGGCTTGGTTCGCGACAAGAAAATTTGCGGCCCGCGTTGTTCGCGTTTGACTTCGTAGATATAGGCCCGCACACGATCGCCATTGCGGAAATGTTCGCGCGGAATCAATTGATCGCGCCGCACGATGGCTTCGGCACGCCCGATATCGACAACCACATTGCCGTATTCCACCCGCTTGACGACACCCGAGATGATATCGCCGACCCGATCTTTGAATTCGAGATATTGGCGTTCGCGTTCAGCGTCGCGCACTTTTTGCACGATCACTTGCTTGGCGGTTTGCGCGGCCACACGACCGAAATCCATCGGCGGCAACGAGTCCGCCAGGATATCGCCGATAGCAGCATCCGGCTTGCGATCTTGCGCTGTTTTCAGATCAACCTGAATGGCAGGGTTTTCGACGTCCTCGACGACTTCGAGAATGCGGAACAGACGAATTTCGCCACTTTTGCGATCAATCTGGGCCTGGATCTCGTTTTCAGCGCCATACCGCGACCGCGCAGCCTTTTGAATGGCTTCTTCCATCGCACCAAGGACAACTTCCTTGTCGATTGTTTTCTCACGCGCAACCGCATCTGCGATCTGTAACAGTTCCAGCCGATTAGCACTTACAGCCGTTGCCATCATTCACTCCGTTTTTGCCGCTCGGCTTTTGCCGCAGCGTCCGTCGTCTCTGGTTTCGGACCACGTTTGGCACCGCGCCTTGCAAGCTTGTTGGACTTACCCGGTCCGAACAACGCTTCGGTCACTTCAAGTTTGGCTTTGGCAATGTTGGAATAAGGAATGTTGTATACCGCCTTATCCACCAACAACCGAACCACACCGTCCGTAACACTTTCAATCACGCCGCACAAACGCCGCCGCCCATCTTCAGCGTCAACTCCATCTTTGGAGCTAACGCCAACGGGCGTCGTCGTCTCAAGTCTCACAGTCCGCGCCACATACCGCTCGAAATCAGCGATGCTGTTTAACGGTCGATCAACGCCGGGCGAACTGATCTCCAAGGCATACTGACCATTCAGGTGTTCCGCCGCCTCGATCTTTGCCGTCAATCCACGGCTCAGCTCAGCGCAATCATCAATCTTCATGGTGCCATCCGGCCGCTCCGCAAAGACTTGCAGAGTAATGCCGCGGCCGGGCGTTTTCGCGATCAAAAGCTTAACCAGAACAAAGCCCAGACTGTCCGCCCACGCTCTTACCGAGGCCTCAAGATCTGTCGCGCCACTCGTCGCGTCCGCCGCGTCCTTTGCCACCAATCCTCCAAAGCTTCCGGGCCAAATCATGACCCCGAAGTTCACAACAAACCACGAAGGGCTTTAGATAATAAAAAAAGCGGGCCTTTTTGACCCACTTCCCACCGAAGCCCGATCATTTAAACTCTGAGTCGTCCATAAACCCTGAGTCGTTCGGAGCGTATAATAGTGAAGCTGAGCGGGGCTGCAAGCTCTTTGATAATTATAGCATTAACGATAGGATCGCGCAAAGTCCGCGACCAAGGCTCTCGACAGGCCCAGCCGCATTTGATAATGGTTCTTAGTTAAAGATGAATTTGTTAGGATTAGCCGCGTGGACGCCATAGATCTTTCTGAATTAGCCCCCAAGCGCCGCGCTCATATCGTCGCGATCGACCAAGACCCCGGCCCAAATCACCTTGATCTCCGGCTATGCGAGATGGGATTTGCCGAAGGAATGTCGGTTGAAGTTTTGCATCGGGCCCCGTTCGGTGGCGATCCCATTGCCGTCTTGCTTGGCGAAACCCTGATTGCTATGCGCCTTGATGAAGCGCGCCGAGTCAAAGTAAGCCTTGAAGACTACCCCATCCCATCCGCCAATCGTCCGGAAAATAAGGTTGCCCAATGACCCATCCGCCTTCCGTTTCACGGGCCGCCAACACTGCGGGCAGCCCCATCACCATCGCCGTGGTCGGCAACCCTAACGCCGGGAAAACGTCATTATTCAATGCGTTGACCGGGGCTCGTCAAAAAGTGGCGAATTATCCCGGCGTGACCGTTGAACGGGTCTCTGCCCATCTGCAGTTGCCCGACGGTCGCGAAGCCGAACTGATGGATTTGCCCGGCACCTATAGCCTGACGCCGCGCAGTCCCGACGAAGAAGTGACCCGGAATGTGGTCATGGGCACCCAAGCAGGCGAACAAAAACCTGCAGCCATTTTGTCGGTGATCGACGCCACCAATCTCCGTAACCATTTGCGCTTTGTGCTGGAACTGAAACGGCTCGGGCTGCCGATGGTATTGGCGCTCAACATGAGCGATTTGGCCGAACGTGACGGCTATAAATTTGATTTAGCAAAACTTTCGGAATTGTTGGGGATGCCGGTGATCCCCACGGTGGCGGTCCGCAAACGAGGCCTCGATGCCATTTTGGCAGCGCTACCGGATGCCATTGATCAAACCCCGACCGCGGCCTTATCGGCCCTGGACGTGCGGTCCTTGAACCGGGAAGCCCAAAGCATCGCCCGCACCGTCACCCTGGCCGAAGGGCATTTAAGCACACTGACCCGGGCCATCGACCGTGTTGTTCTGCATCCGGTGGCCGGTGTGATCGTTTTGGCGTCCATCTTGTTTGTCATGTTCCAAGCCGTTTTTGCCTGGGCCGAAGGCCCGATGACCTGGATCGAGGACGGCATTGCTTGGCTTCAGGAACTTGCAGAAGCGACCATTGCCAATGACTGGCTGCTGTCGCTCGTCAACGATGGTGTTCTGGCCGGGGTCGGCAGCGTCGTCGTGTTCTTGCCGCAGATCTTGATCCTATTTGCCTTTATCATCACCTTGGAACAATCCGGCTATATGACCCGGGCCGCGTTCTTGATGGATCGGTTGATGGCCAAAGTCGGCTTGAACGGCCGCGCCTTTATTCCACTGCTGTCGTCGTTTGCCTGCGCCATTCCCGGGATCATGGCGACCCGCAGCATCGACAACCCGCGCGATCGCTTGACGACGATTTTGATCGCGCCATTGATGACCTGTGCCGCCCGCTTGCCGGTTTACACGGTGATCATCGCCGCCTTTATTCCGGACACCACCTTGACCGGCGGCATCGGCCTTCAAGGGCTGGTGATGTTTGGGCTTTATTTGTTCGGGATCGTCGCCGCCCTGGTCGTCGCCGCCGTATTGCGGCGGACCCTGACCCGTGGCCTGGCTCAACCCTTTCTTTTGGAAATGCCGAAATATCAAATGCCCCGGCTGCGCGATCTGTTGATCGGTCTTGGCCAGCGCGGCATGGCGTTTTTGAAGCGGGCCGGGACCATCATCATGGCGTCAACCGTTTTGCTGTGGGTTTTCGCGACCTACCCCAAGCCGCCGGAAGACGCGACGGCACCGGATATCGAATATTCCATTGCCGGGTATTTGGGGCGCGGGCTTGAGGTCATCTTCAAACCGATCGGCTTCAATTATGAAATTTCCTTGGCGCTGGTGCCCGGCATGGCCGCCCGCGAAGTGGCGGTCAGCGCGCTGGGCACGGTGTATGCCCTACAAGGTGATGAAGACGAAGTGACGACGTCCTTGGTCGAACGCTTGCGCACCGCTTGGCCGTTGCCGACCGCCTTGGCGTTCCTGGCGTGGTTCGTGTTTGCACCACAATGCTTGTCGACCTTGGCCGTGACCAAGCGTGAAACCAACGGCTGGCGCTGGCCGCTCTTTATGTTCGGCTATTTGTTTGCGCTGGCTTATGTTTTTGCCGGCGCGACATTCTGGATCGCGACCGCCATATTAGGTTGATGATGCACAAAGGGCCGATCAAAATCGGCCCTTTTTTTATGCCCGCGTTTTATGCCTGCGTTCTATGCCCGTGGGCGGCGCCGGAAGCTTAAATAGGCACAGCGCTCACCACGCGCCAGCGCCTTGGTTTCGTAGCGCGTTTGCACCCAATCCGCCGGTTGCTGACGCCAATCGGAGGCTTGCTCTGCCGTCCACTCGAAAGCTGGGTGCCGCATGATATGCTCCAACCCCCAGCGGCAATAATCCATGTGATCGGTGGCAAAGCGAAATTCACCGCCGTCGACCAAAAGCCGGGCAATGGCATCCAGATTTTCATCACTGATGAAACGCCGTTTGTGATGGCGCTTCTTCGGCCAAGGATCTGGGAACAACAGGAACAACCGATCGACCGAGGCTTCCGGCAAAGCCGGTAGCAAGCTCCGGGCATCATCCATCAAAATGCGCACATTGGTGACGGCACGAGTGTCCGACCGGGCATCGATATCCAACAACAACCCGGCAACCCCGTTTAAAAACGGTTCGCAACCGATGATATTGACGTTGGGATTGGCGGCGGCTTGAGCGGCGCAATGTTCGCCGCGTCCGAACCCGATCTCGATCCAAAGCGGTGCTGTGCGACCGAACAATTGGGTCGGATCGATGGTTTGACCGGCGGTTGGCAACGACACCGCAATTTGTGGCAGAAGCTGATCGACGAGCGTCTGCGCTTGCTGGCGCAAAGGGTGTCCTTTGCGCCGTCCATAAAAATTCAATTCAGGATGCATGGAAACGGCTTTGTTCAGACTTTAAGCGTTGAGCGCCGACTTTAAAGCATCAACAAGATCGGTCTTTTCCCAGGTGAACCCGCCGGTCGCATCCGGGGTCCGACCGAAATGGCCGTAAGCCGCTGTCCGCGCATAAATCGGGGCGTTCAATTTCAGATGCTCGCGAATGCCGCGGGGACTTAAATCGACCAGCTCCTGCAAGGCTGCGGCCACCTTGTCTTCGTCCACTTGGCCGGTGCCGGCGAAGTCGACATAGACCGACAGCGGTTTGGAAACGCCGATGGCATAGGACAACTGGATCGTGCAGCGGTCGGCAAAGCCTGCGGCCACAACGTTTTTCGCCAAATAGCGGGCGACATAAGCGGCCGAGCGGTCGACCTTGGTCGGGTCTTTACCCGAAAACGCGCCGCCGCCATGGGGGGCCGAGCCACCATAGGTATCAACGATGATTTTGCGACCGGTCAGACCGGTATCGCCGTCGGGACCGCCGATCACGAATTTACCGGTCGGATTGACATAGATTTCTTCAGCCTTAGGCATCCAGCCTGCGGGCAGGCATTTTTCGATATGCGGGATAACGATCGCGCGGACGTCGTCCTGGCTCAGCTTTTCGGCATGTTGGGTCGACACCACGACACTGGTCGCCGTCACCGGCTTGCCGTTTTCGTACAACAGCGTGACTTGGCTTTTGGCATCCGGACCCAGCTCGTTAAGCCCACCATGACGGGCATCGGCCAAGGATTTCAAAATCCGGTGCGACAAAGTAATCGGCGCCGGCATCAGCACATCGGTTTCGCGGCATGCATACCCGAACATAATGCCCTGGTCGCCCGCGCCTTCATCTTTGTTACCGGCCGAATCAACGCCCTGGGCAATGTCTGCCGATTGCGCGTGAATGTGATAATTGACTTCAAGATCGCGCCAATGAAAGCCGTCCTGGGCGTAGCCGATGTCTTTCACGGCGTTGCGCACGATCTCTTCACAAGCCGCCGCATCGAGCGGATTGGTCGACCGTACTTCACCCGCCAACACAACCCGGTTGGTGGTGGTCAATGTTTCAACAGCAACCCGGGATACCGGATCGCGCGCCAAAAAGGCGTCGAGAATTTCATCGGAAATACGATCGGCGACCTTATCGGGATGGCCTTCTGATACGGATTCGCTGGTGAAAAGATAGCGGTTACGCGCCACGCCGAGACTCCTTAAGCATTGGTGGAAGCCAGATGGTTTAGACAATACGACCCTTTCTTCATTATCCTTCCGGCAGCAAAAAAACAAGCATAAAGATTTCTTTATATAATGAATTCCTTATGCATCTGCTCTGTTCCAGCACCTACTGGCACACTCAATTCTTACTTTTACGGGAATTTATGCCTTTTACGGGAATTTAAGGAAGGTTTCAGACACTCGGACCATAATTCAGCACAAAACCCCATCACGGGGATAACAAGCGCTCCGCACAAAGCAGCGCATTATGGTTTGGGGGTTCTATGGTAACGCTGTTTCGCA